>CBDUXW010000040.1:0-11928 GCA_965371275.1 uncultured bacterium
GTACTCGGCGGCTGGCAAGCCTGGCCGCCGCCGCCCTGCTTTTCGCAGGCGGCTACCTGATCGCCACGATATTCGGCGACCCCGGCAACACCGGCATCCGCTGGCGCACCGTCAAGATCACCTCCGGCCCGGGCATCGAGATCGACCCGGATCTGTCGCCGGACGGCGACTTCGTGGTCTATGCGAGCGACGAGATGGGCAACCTCGACATCTACCGCCAGCGGGTCGGTGGCCGCAATGCGACCAACTTGACGCTGGCATTCGAAGCCGATGACCGGGGCCCGGCACTGTCTCCTGATGGCGAAGCAATCGTGTTTCGCTCGGAGCGCGGCGACGGCGGGATCTTTGTGATGGGCGCCACCGGCGAAGACCCTCATCCGCTCGTGAACTTCGGCTATAACCCGGACTGGTCGCCGGATGGCAGCGAAATCGTGTTCTCGAGCCAGGACGTAGTCGAGCCCCGCACACTCGACAGCCCCCGCGAGCTCTGGATCGTCGACGTCGCGAGTGGCGCCGTCCGCAAGATCGCCGACGAAGGCGTGCAGCCGGCATGGTCCCCCAACGGCGACCGCATCGCGTACTTCGGACTCTGGCAAGGCGGACATCGGGACATTTTCACGATCTCAGCCACCGGCGGCGATCCTCTGGCCGTTACCGACGATGCAGCCTTGAACTGGAGCCCGGCCTGGTCACCCGAAGGTGACTACCTGTACTTCGCCAGCGATCGCGGCGGCGGCATGAGCCTGTGGCGCGTCGCCATCGACGAGTCGACCGGCACCACCTTCGGCGAACCGGAGAGCGTCACGACGCCGGGATCGGATCAGCAAGGACGGATTTCGATCGCCGGCAACGGCCTCAACATCGCCTACAGCAGCGAGACCCGCTCGATGAACATCATGTCGGCGACATTTGACCCCGACACGGCAACGGTCGGTTCCCCGGGTTGGATCACCCGCGGCTCACAGTTTTTTGGGTCTTTCGATCTGGCCCCCGACGGCCGGCACATCGTGGCGGCCAAGGTGGAACCGGAAGAAAACCTCTACATCATGAACAGCGACGGCAGTGAACAGCGGCGGCTGACCGACGACACGCATCGCAACAGAAACCCCCACTGGACACCCGATGGGCGACGAATCTTGTTCTTCTCAGATCGCTCCGGAGAGTACACGATATGGTCGATCGCGCCCGACGGCAGCGAGCTTGAGCAACTGACGTCGGAGGTTCCCGGATTCTCTGACTTCTACCCGATACCCGCTCCGAACGGCGACCGCTTCGCGTACCTCAAGGAAGATGATCGCGGCGTCAGAACAGTTGTTACGGATATGGAGTCGGCAGGAAGCGCCGCGAACCTCGTTGCGCTGCCGCCGACCACACCCGAAGGCACACATTTCCGCCCTTGGTCGTGGGCGCCGGACGGCAGCGCATTAGCAGGCTGGCGCCAACCGTCCACTGGCTCGGCCACCGGGAACAGCGCCGCCGCCGTGTTCTCGTTCGAGACGAACGAATATTCGTATCCGGGCGACGCCAGGATCGAAGGCCCGGAGTGGCTCAACGACAGCCGCAGGATTCTGTTCAGCTCGAGGAGCGGCGAGCTGATGATTGCGGACGCTCGACGCCTCGGCGAATCGGAAAATCCGAGAGCCCTGCTCTCGATCGTTCCCGACGCCATCTCCTCGCCACGCCTCACACGGGACAACAACTTCGTTTACTTCCTGCGCGAGCAACGCCAATCCGACGTGTACGTGCTGATCGCGGACAGCATCGAAACCGCTACCACAAAGCGTTGACCTCGTCGTCGAGCCCGGTCATCTCCCAGCGGATGAGGGAGATCGGGATGGACCCGGCGGCCAGGAACTGGTCGTGAAAAACGCCGAGGTCGAAGTCGTCGCCGAGCTGCAACGCGCGATCCGACAGCAGCTTCTCGAGCTGCACCTTGCCCATGATGTAGTTCATGCCGTACGTCGGCCGGCGCAGATAGATCGACAGGTCGTAGCGCGCCAGGTCGGGCTCCATCAGGGGCACCTCGGCAACGAGGTAGTTGATCGCGTCCTGCAAGGTGAAGACGCCGGTCTGCATGGCGAGCTCGGCCGGCACCCGCGCCGCGCGCTTGAGCTGGGCGATGTAGAAGAGCTCCTTGGCGCGCGGCCGCTCGTCGAGTAATCCGGCCTGCAGGAACATCTCCTCGATGTAGAACGCCCAACCTTCGGAGCGCACGCCGTCGCGGTAGCGGCTGCGTACCGGGCGCTGCTCGCGGCGCTGCAGCATGCCGTCGAAGCGGTGTCCGGGGATCGACGCGTGGATGTGATTGTTGAGCGGGTCGCGGTAGGTGATCTCTTCCCAGAAATGACGCTTGCCTCCTTCTCTGACAATCCAGAAGGCGTCGGTTTCGAAGCGCGGCGGTGTGTCCTCGGGGATGCTCAACAGCTCGTGGGCGGCGATGAACTCACGAATGAGCGCCTCGGCGGCACGGACGCGGGCCTCGTGCTCCGCGGCGCTGGCCGCCGGCTCGATCGGCGGCAAGCCGCGGTTGCGGTGTTCCTCGATCTTCAGAAACGTCCGCGCCCGGGCTCGCTCACGCTCGGCGAGCACGCGTAAATCGGCCGCCGTGTAGGGCATCAACAGAACGTGCCGCAAGTACCAGTCATAGTCATCGAGACCGACGTAGCCGGGCTCTGTCATCGTCGACGCCGCGGCCGCCAGCCAATCACGAAACGCCTCGACCGCAGCCAGCGCGGCGCCGGCGTCCTCGAGCAGGTCGGGCGCCTCGTTCTCGACCCGGCCGAGCAAGTCCTGATACCAGCCGATCACCCCCGCCGGCGGCGGGTCGCGCCGCGGCTCGCCCTGGTTGACGCCGTCGGAGTGCTCGAGCTGGCGGATGGCCATGCGCGCCAGCTCGCCGGACGGCGAGGTGAGATTTTCGCGACCTCTGTCGAGCGCCCGTCCCACGGCCTGCAGCCGGGCGCGGAGCTCCACGCGTCCGGCGTCATCCTGCGGCACGTTGGCGTACGCCGTGCGGCGAATCTGGTCGACGACGAAACCGGGATCACGAGCCCACGGGCGGATCACGCGATACTGGAAGTCCTCGGCGTCGAGCTGGGCGCGCACCAGCAAGGAGTCGACCTTGCGGGGGACGGGCCAGTCCTCGGCGTCGATGGCGTCGAAGCGCGAGCGGATGTCGGTAACGGCGACGTGGCGGGCTTCGATCGCTGCTCGTGAATAGTCGGGAACACCACCGATCACCGCGGCCCGCCGCGACACCAGGAGCTCATCGAACAGGGCGACCAGCGCCGCGTGGCCGGCGGCGACCTGGGGCGTGAGCGCACCGGCCTGAGGCGTTGACGCACCGACCTGAGGCCCGGGCGCGCCCGCCGCCGGGCCCGAGCTCAGGGCGAGCACGGTGGCCAGCACGAACGTTGCAGCGGCTCGCGAAGCACGAGCAACGCCGTGGTGCGCGGATCCGGATCGATCATTCATTCGTGTCTCCTGAGCTCCGTTCCATGGGCGCGGCGCAACGGCCGCCATGCCGCGTGATGCGTTCGCGCGGTGAGTATGAAACTATCGTCAACGAGCCTTTCGAGAAAGAAGCCGCCGTGGAAGATGTACCGCCGGGCCTCATCGTCGAGAGCGACGCACTGACCAGCGCGCCGCTGTGGCGCCGTGAGCCTTATATTCTCTTCTTCCCTGCCGGGGTGGCGCTGTCCTGGGCCGGTGTCCTGCACTGGCTGCTGCACGCCTACCGCCTGCTGCCCGAGTACCGTCCGATCTTCCACGCCATGACCCAGGTGCAGGGGTTCATGACCTGCCTGGCCGTGGGCTTCCTGTTCACCATGATTCCGCGACGCACGGGCAGCGCGCCGCCGGCCGGTTGGCAAATCAGCGTCGGCCTGCTCGCCCCGCTGGTGACCATGGTGGCGGCGTGGAACCAGCGTTGGATCGTGGCGCAGGTTGCCTGGCTGCTGCTCGCCGCCACACTCATCGGCTTTGCCGTGTCTCGTTTTCTGGGCAGCGAGTCGACACGGCGGCCGCCCAATGCCTTCGTGTGGATTCCCCTCGCCTTCCTGATGGGCATCTCGGGAGCGGTGATCTCGCTGACCTATGGCCGCCTCGAACCGCAATGGAGCTGGTTGCACACCATGGGCAGCGGCCTCGTGCTGCAAGGCCTGTTCATCGGCCTCGTGCTCGGCGTCGGCAGCCTCGCCCTGCCGCTCATGACGCGCGATCAAGCACCGCCCGACGCCGGCATGACGGCGGGCGACTGGCGGGCCCGCGGAGCACATCTCACCGGCGCCGTGCTGCTGATCTCCAGCTTCGCCATCGAGGCGTTGTATTCGCTGCGCATCGGCATGGCGTTGCGCGGCACGGTAATCCTCGCCGTTCTCGTATTCAGCACCGAACACTGGCGGCTGCCTGAAAGACCCGGCTACAACGCCCGGGTCATCTGGCTGGCGGCGTGGATGGTGCCGCTCGGATATTTCGTCGCGGCGCTATTTCCCGAGCAGTCCCGGGCCGGCCTCCACGTCACGTTCATCGGCGGCTTCGCGTTGCTCGGGTTGATCGTCAGCACCCAGGTGGTTCTCGGCCACGGCGGCCACATCGATCTCTTACGCGGCCGACCGTGGCAGGTTTTCATGATCGCGACACTCCTGCTCGCAGCCATCATTCCGCGCGCCGCCATGGAGTTCGATCCGCGCCGCTACTTCACCTGGATGGCGCTGGCAGCGCTGCTGTTTCTCGCCGCCACCACGATCTGGATGATGTTCGTCATTCCCAAGCTGATCGCCCGCGCCCGCGGCGTCTGACGCTAGCGTTGGGCGGGAGCATTTTGGCGCAGGTACTCGCCCAGATTCAGAATGATCTCCAGGTGCGTCACCGGCGGCACATCTGGATAGCGGATCGCTATGAAGCGGCCGTCGGGCCCGACGTCGAACACCTTGTCGTCGGGAGTCCTGATCACCAACTCTGGTTCGTCGGGCCGAACCCGCATCGTGCCGTCGGCTCGCACCTCGAACGTGATTTCGGCACGCCAAAGCTCGGAGTTGCGGCGGAAATAGATCGCACGACCGGTATGCGACCAAAAAATCGGGCCGGCGCCTAGTCCCTGAGAGACGAGCACAGGGAGGTCGCCCGCTGCAGCGGGAAACGGAGTCAGCCATGTTTGCAGCTGGCCGGCGCGCACCTGTTCGTACGCCACCCACCGCCCATCGGGCGAAAATCGCGCCGACACGACGATTGCCCCGTCTTCGCCCAGGAGAACCATCTCGGCGCCTTCGGTCTCCAGATCGAATGCTCCCACCGAATAGGTCCCGACTTCTCCGGTGTTCGTATACAACAGCAGCCAGCGTCCGTCGGGTGATAGGTCGAAAGGTGTCGCCGTGTCCGAATTCGTGTGTAGTAGTTGCGGCGCGGCGCCGTCGATCGTCCGACTGTAAATGCCCGACTGGCCGAGAAAGTCAGCGTAGATTACGGAGTCGCGATCGGCGCCCCAAATCACGGTGTGCTGCTCCGATGGCTCAGTGGTCACGCGGTTCGGTGTCTGCGATCCGATGTCGTAAGACCAGATGTCGACATTTCCGGAACCGGTCGCCGGAAAAGCGAACCGTGTGCCGTCGGGCGACAGCGACAGAAGCTGCGGCGACAACACGGGGTCATCGAGAATGATCTCGATGTTGCCTTCCGTGTCGATCCACACGACCTTCGTCGCCGACATGGCGTCGCCTCCGGCCGCGTACAACAGCACCCCCGTTCGCGCCGCTGCGACCTGTGGAGTGCCGTAGGTGCGTTCGTTCAGGACATTGTCGGTGATCAGGGTCGGCGTCCCGATCACCCGGCGGCTCTCGAGATCGAACGCCACGCCGAATACCTGCTCGCCGTGTGCATACACCAAGTGACCCGAGTCGATGTAGGCCGGGTTGCTGCCATTCGGCTGCAACGTGATCAGTTCGCCTTCGCCGACCGACAGCCACGCCACGTTGCTCTCCTCGTACAAGCCGCCGGTCCACTCCGTGACCAGGAATTCGTCGTCCTCGACTCGAAAAGGAAAGCTGTGATCCTGCGGGTCGCCGACGTTGGTCACGTTGCTGTTGGCCACGCTGCTGATCGTTCGCCCTTCACCGCCAATCGCCGGCACCTCGAACAACATCTCACCGGAATTCCGCGGCCACGACACCACGATGCTGTCGGGTCGTCGCCAATCGACCCCCCAAACATTTTGTATCGGCGCCAACCGCTCCGGCGCACCGCCGCTCACGGGAACCTTGGTCAACCAGCCGGAGGACAGGTAGGCGAGCCAGCGACCGTCCGCGGCGAAGACCGGCTGCGTGGCGCCGCGGGCGCCGTCGACGCGTCGGACTTCGCCGTCACCGAGCTCTCGCAGCCACAGCGTGGTATCCATTCCGGCTACCAGGTCGGCGTCGTCGAACGCCTGCTTGGCACCCACCGGCATCGTGACGAACGCAATCGTGCGGCCGTCGGACGAAATTGTCAGGTTCGGCCGGGCGCTGGTGCCGAAGGCCAGTTCCTGGCCTTTGGGCAGGGCGATGCTGGCGCGGATCACATCGTTTGACGGTGACGCGGGCTCGAGCCACGCCGTTGCCAGATAGGTAACGAGCACGGCAGTCAGGATGGCGGCAGGCCATATCCAATTGAAACCGGGTTGAGCGGTGCCGCCGGCCGCGACGCGGTCGTCCGCGGCGTCCTCGGCCTGCGCGGTCTCTGTCGCGGCCGCCGTTCGCCCGGCATCAGCCAACCGCGCCGGCTCCAGCGCCACGCGCGCTTCACCGATATCCCGCAATCTCTCGCGTGGATCCTTCTCGAAGGCGCGCTCCAGCAGGGCATGCACGCCGGCCGGCGTATCGCCGGGAAGCGTTGCGAAGTCGGGCTCGCGCGTGACGATGGCGGCAATCACGTCGGTTACCGTTTCGCCGCTGAACGTCTTGGCGCCGGCGAGCATCTCGTACAGCACGCAGGCGAAGGCCCAGATGTCGGAACGCTTGTCCACCGGGCGGCCACGGGCCTGCTCGGGACTCATGTAGGCGGCGGTGCCCATGATCACGCCGGCCTGCGTGGCCAGAATGCTGGTCGGCGAGGCGGTGAGCTCGGGCGAGATCGCGGCGGCGGCGCCATCGGCTTCGTAGGCCTTGGCGAGGCCGAAATCGAGGATCTTCACCGCGCCGTCGGCGGCCAACATGATGTTGGCGGGCTTCAGGTCCCGGTGCACGATGCCCGCCTCGTGCGCCGCCTCGAGCCCGGCGGCAATCTGCCGGGCGATCGGCAGTGCTTCGTCCATCGGAATCGGGCCGGCGACCAACCGGTCGGCCAGCGTCTGCCCCTCGGCCAGCTGCATGACCAGGAATCGAATCGCCGCGCTGTCGACCTCGGCCTCGTCGAGGCCGTAAATCGAAGCCACGTTGGTGTGCTCGAGAGCGGCCAGCACCTGCGCTTCGCGTTCCAGGCGAGCGATGCGCTCCGGGTCGCCCGCCAGCGCGGCAGGCAGCACCTTGATCGCCACGTCGCGCTTCAGGTGCGTATCCTCGGCGCGGTACACCTCACCCATGCCGCCTTCGCCGAGCTTGGCGGTGATGCGGTAGTGGCTGAGGCTGGTTCCTTCTTGAATACTCATCCGGATCCGGCGGTAAAGGAGGCAAATCGGCCGTAGGCTATCCGGGCGCCGTGCCGCAAACAACAGGCACCGGGTAGATCGTGAGGCGCGGTCGCGGCGCCTGTTGCGGGCTACCGCCCGTCCTCGACCCCCGCCGGACCGGCGTCGATTTCACCCTCGAGGTCGTCGGTTTCCCGCCCACGCCTCTCCGGCACGATGCCCATACGCAGCGCCAACTCGACCAGCAAGCGCTCAGCGGGCTCGAGATCGGACATCGTGGCGAGCACCTCGCGGAGCACTGCGGGCTCGTCGGTGATGATGCCGTCGACGCCGCGGCCGACGAAACGCGCCATCTCGACGCGGTCGTTGATCGTCCACACGTAGGCGTTCTTGGCGCGTCGGTGCGTGCTGCGGACGAACGGAGCGGTTGCCAATCCGGCGTTGACGGCCAGAAAATCGGCGTCGAGCCGCGTCAGGTCACCGACGGCCGTGGCGGTGAGCAAGCCGACGCGCCAATCGGGGCGCAGCTCGCGTATCTTTCGGATGCCGCCGAACTTGAGCGACATCACGACGATGTCCGATTCCATGCCGGCCGCTTCGACGATGTCGACGACGCGCTCCTCCAATCGCTGGTCGTGGCCGTAATACTTCAGCTCGATGAACACGCCCGCCCTGCCCTTGCACAGCTCGAGCACCTCGGCCAACAACGGAATCCGCTCGTCGGCAAACTCGGGCGCGAACCAGCTACCGATATCGACCTCGCGGAGACGCTCGAAGGTCGTGCCCCACACGGTCAGGTTGACGCCCGCGACCTTCATGAAGTCGACGTCGTGAATCACCACTACCCGGCCGTCGGCGGTTTCCTGAACGTCGAGCTCGACCCAATCGGTACCGTCCTGGATGGCGCGCTCGAACGCCGCCATGGTGTTCTCCGGTGCGGCGCCCGCGGCGCCGCGGTGGGCGATGATCGCCACGTCGTCGTCGACGCGCACGGTGCTGATGAGGAACCAGCCCAGTAGCGCCGCCAATGCCCAGGAGACGGCAAGACCGGCGATCAAGGTTCGGGCGCTCGGCACCCAGGCAATCGCCGGCGGTGCCGCCGATGCCTCGCCCGTCCAGGCGCGCCGCGTCTCCTCGACGCCGGCGGTGGCGTCGTACAGCGCCACCCCCAACAGCGCGAACGACACCATGTTGCCCACGTTGATGAGCACATTTGCCGCGGCCCACAGCAATACGAGAGCGCCGATCAACAACAGCAGCGTGTTCGAGCGCCCGGCCGCCAGCGGCACAGTGCGGACCGCGACAAACCTCACGGCACCGAATGCAACGAGGCCGACACCCAACGACACAGCCCACCACAGTCCAATGGTCACCGCGATTGTCGTTCGATGGCCGCGGGCGGCGGCAGCGCTGCGCTCCAGCGCCTGCGACGAAGGCACGCCCTCGAGAACAATCAAGGGCACGGCGTACATCCAGCCGAGCATGCGCGGCAACAGCACGGCGACCATCGCCAGCAAGATCGCGCCGATGAGCCCGACCGCCGTCCAGAACACCGGCGGCGTTTCGGCGAGGTAGTAGTTGATGTCGTAGTCGGTGAGCAACCACAGGAACACCCCGCCGCCCGCCGCCAGAAAGGGCGCCGCCAGCAGCAAGACCCGACCCAGCATGCGCATGCCGAACCCCAAGATCGGCAACGCCAGGTCGGCGGCAAGCCGCAAGGCCTCGAGCGCTCCGAGGTGCGTTTGCTGTGCCGCCGCGAAGCCGATCGCCATCAAACAAGCAAGCTCGAGCACCACAACGGCGAGAATGATGGCGCCCATGACGATGATGGTGAGCAGACCGAGCGGGCTCAGGGCGAAGGAGAGGAGGTCCATATCGGCGACTGCCGGGTTGCCCGACAGCGCCAGGAACCCCCGCAGCGCCAGGCCCGATAGAGGCACCAGCACGGCGAGCGCCGCCGCCTTGTACGCCAGGTCGGTAAGCAGCAACTGCTTCCAGCTGAACCGGAAGCTACGCCACGCTGCCGCAAAGCACTGGTTCACGCTGCTCGCCATCGTCATACGTCACCGCCGATCATTCTGAATGAGCGTCAAGCGAGTATCTAGCCTGCGTATCTCCGCGCCCTCGCGACGAAGGGCGTTGAGATATGCGGGCTAGCGGCGCGGTGCTCGGTGTCAGTCGCGCGCCGCCAAGGTCGGATGGCGAAAGGTGTAGACCAGACCGAGCAAACCGATCGCCGACATCACCCCGGGCGCCAACGCCGGCGTCGCGCCTTTGAGCGCTTCCCAGAGCAGCTCGAAGCCGGCGCGCGTCGGGTACATCTCGAGCTCGAACTCGACGTTGGCTACGTAGTGCCAGTAGAGGCCGGCGACGCCGCTGGCGACGAACAGCAGCATCAGACCCTGGAAGGCGCGGAGGCCGGCGACGCTCGGTTTGACGATCAACAAACCGATGGCAACAAAGCTCGCCGCCAGCAGCACCAATGGGATGAGCTGCGGCCAGTCCTCGGTGTGCTCGAGCAGCACGAGCTCGAACAAGCTACCGGCGACGCTGAAAGCCAGCACCGCCAGCAGCAGGCGCCGCAGCTTCTCTTCGACCATCCGTTCAGCGAATGACGATGTAGCGCTCGAGCCGCGCGACTTCGTGGTCGTCGACGTACTTGCCGATCTCGCGCCGGAACTGCCCGATACTGCGCCACGGACGGTATTCCTCGAACTCGTGCGCCATCCTGTCGCCGACACCCGGGATCGTCAGAAGCTCGTCGCGCGACGCCGTGTTGGGGTCGAGCGGCACGAACACGTACTGCTCGAGACGTGCGACTTCGTGGTCGTCGACGTACTTGCCGATCTCGCGCCGGAACTCGACGAGGCCGCCGTCGTAGGGTCGATACTCGTCGAACTCGTGCGCCATGCGGGGCCCGGCCCCCGGAACCATCAAGAGCTCCGCTTCGGGCGCGATGTTCAAGTTGATCGGTACGAAGAGTCTGGCGTAAACGTCGGCGCGTTGTTCTTCACTCAGCGAGTTCCGCGCCAGAACGGCATCGAAGTCGGTCATGCTCAGGTACGGACGGCCGTCGACGATGGCGCCGGCGAGCGCGGCGCTGACGTGCGGCACAGCGGCCATCTCTTCGGCGCCTGCCAGGTTGGGATTGAGCACGGCGGTGTTGGTGCCTACTTGGGCAACCGCGGCGCCGGCGGCAAGCACGGCGATCAACAAGAGCATCGGGGTTCTGACACGGATCATTGGATTTCTCCTTGGAAGCTGCGTCTTACTCATGTGCGTGGTCGCCGTCCGTTGCCGGCGGGGACAACACACTGCGATACGCAAAGAGCGCCGGCGTGCCGCCAGTGTGGACGAAGATCACGTCTGAGTCTGCGTCGTAGCGATCGCTGCGCACAAGAGCGAGAGCGCCGTCGAAAGCCTTGCCGGAGTAGACAGGATCGAGCAGGAGGCCCTCGTGGCGCGCCGCAAGGGCGATCGCTTCGAGTGTTCCCGCCGACGGATGGCCGTAGCCCGGATCGAGATAGGCATCGTCGACGAGCACGTCGTCCGCGCCGATCACTCCGGCGAAGCCGATTTCGTCGGCCGTCGCGATGGCGACACGGAGCACGCGCCCCGCTTGGGATTCGGCATCACGGCGCACGCAAATGCCGTGTACCCGAACCGCCGTGTTGCCGAGGGCGCGAAGTCCTACAAGCAGCCCTGCGTGGGTCGCGCCGCTACCACTCGGCACGACGACGGCGGCGAGGTTGAGGTCATGGGCGGCGGCTTGCTGGAGAATCTCGCCGGCGGCGTCGACGTAACCCAGGGCGCCGAGGGGTCGATGGCCTTCGGCGAGATGAACCACATACGGCCGGCCGCCCTCGCTGCGCACCCGTTCGGCGATGAACTCCAGTGCCGCGTCGGCGCCCGCCTCGTTCTCGCCTACCGGAAACTCATGGATCGTGGCGCCGAACAGCTTGTCGAGCAGCACGTTGCCCGACTCGCGGTACTCGGCGTCCATCCCGTCGACGCGGTCTTCCAGCTGAATTTCGCAGGCGAGCCCGAGCTTGGCGGCGGCGGCGGCGGCGCTGCGCACGTAGTTGGACTGAACCGCTCCGGTGATGATCACCGTCGTCGCCCGTTTCTCGACCGCCTCGCCGAGGTAGAACTCGAGCTGCCGCACCTTGTTGCCCCCCATGCCGAGGCCGGTGCAATCGTCACGCTTGACCCACAGCTTCGGCCCGCCGGTGATGGCGGAAATGTTGGGCATCGGTTCCAGCGGCGTCGGCGTGTGGGCCAACTTGACTCGGGGACATTCCGTCAGGCTTTTCATTTGATCAGGTCTTCGG
>CBDUXW010000041.1:0-11858 GCA_965371275.1 uncultured bacterium
ATCGAAAACCGTCAAGAAGCGCTGCTGAGGGCCGCCCTCGAGAGCCGCGATACCGGGGGTATCGAGGACCTGCCTTCGCCATGCCGCCAGATACCCCTCCAGCCACGCCACCAGTTCTTCTTCCGCCACGGCCACGGTGCCCTGGTTGCGGCGCTGATCCTGCGCGGCCAGCCACACGCCGATGGTCTCTCTCGCTTCGGTAGCGTAGTTGCCGGCGAGCGCGTGGGCGCGCTCCTCATCGGTGTCGAGCAACACGGCGAAGGAGGGGAAGCTGGCGCGCCATCCCCGGTGACGGCTGGTGACACGCCGGCACTGAGCCCGAAAATCTTCTGCCGCCGCGTCATCCACCAAGGGTTGCGACAGGAACTGTTCGGGCGTGTTCATTGCAGCATCGTACCGCCCTTTTCCATATACTCCCGGCCATGCGGTCAACCGTAGTCAGACGCACACTCCTACTGTTCGGCGGCGCCGTCGTTCTCTGGTACCTGGTACGCCAGACCGGAGCCGGCGCGGTCGCCGGGTACCTGCGCAATCTCGGCGCCGGCATCGTCGTCCCTGTAGTGCTCGTCGGCATTCAACACTGCCTGCGCGCGTTCGCCTGGAGCTTCTCCACCCATGCCGCCGACGAGCCCGCGACCTTTCTGGACCTATTGCGCACCCGCCTCGGAGCCGAGGCCCTCGGGTACCTGTCGTTCACCGGCGCCATAGGCTCGCAAACCAGCAAGGTGATCTTGCTGCGCAAGGGCATTCCGGCGCGCTCGGCCGCCGCCACGGTGGCCGTCGACGCCGCGGCTGCAGGTATCGCCGGCGTCCTGTTTACCGGTGCCGCGCTGCTGGTCGCGCAGTACTACCTGGAACTGCCGGCCTGGGCCGCGACGATCGGTGGCATCTTGTTAGGCGCCGGCACGGGCGCCTGGGTGATGGCGGCAATCTGGAGCGGGCAGCGGCACCACGACCAATCGCTACCGCCCATACTCGGCAAGCCGCTGTCGACGCGCGCCGCCGCCCGCGACGCGATGCGGCGTGTTCGCGTCGGGCTCGTGCGCCTGCACGGTCTGCCCTTCGCGGCGATGATCGTTATTCACCTCCTCGGGCACGTCGCGTTGACCGCGGCCACTTGGTCGATTTTGTCGATGCTCGGCATCAGCGGCAGCAGCGCGGTGGCGCTGCTGTTCGAGGCGGGGGCGAAGCTGGGCAACACGTTGGGCGTCCTGGTGCCGGCGCGCTTGGGTGTTCTCGAGGCCGGTATTGCCGCTTCCGCCAACGTGATCGACCTCGATCCCGCCGCCGGCGTCGCCGTCGGCCTGGTGCGCCGCATGGTGGACATTCTGTGGGTAGGCGTCGGCCTCGCCATGCTGACGTTTTGGCCGATCAAATTGCCGGCGCGCGACCAAACCTGAGCTCCGTTACGGACCGCGACGCGAGGGAGCGCGAGGGCACACATCGCCGCGACCCGCCGAGGAGGTCGATGGTTAACTTTCCTGACGCAACCGGTAGCGTTGGATCTTGCCGGTCGCGGTTCTCGGCAACTCGTCGCGAAAGCGAATCTCACCGGGCACTGCGTAGCGCGGCATCTGCGACGCCGTGTGTTTGATCAGCTCTGCCGCCAACGCCTCTTCCGCCGGCCCCACGGCCGCCACGACGAACGCTACGCCACGGGCGAGTCCCTCGCTATCGGTGCCGCTCACTACGGCAGCCTCACGAACCGCCCGGTGCACCAGCAACACGCCTTCGACCTGCGTCGGGCTGACCCATTGTCCATGGACCTTGAACATGTCGTCGGCGCGGCCCGCGTACCAGTAGTACCCGGCGGCATCACGACGATACTTGTCGCCGGTCACGAACCACTCCCCCTGGATGGCGCTCTTGGTGGCGTCGTGGCGGTTCCAGTAGGCCGCACACGAGGAGTCACCACGAATCCACAGGTCCCCGACCACGTCGTCGGGGGCGTCGGTCCCGTCTTCGGATACCACGCGCGCCGCGTAGCCGGGAATGGGCGTGCCGGAGCAGCCGGGGCGAATGTCGTCGACCCGGTTGGCGATAAAGATGTGCAGGAGCTCGGTGGAGCCGATGCCGTCGATCAGCGGCGCGCCCGTCTGGTCCGTCCAGGCGGTGCAAAGTGGCGCCGGCAGCACCTCGCCCGCCGACACGCAAACATGCAAGCTCTCGAGTTCGCCGGCCGCGACCCGGTCGTCGAAGCCGTCTTCGGCCATCATGGCGTTGTAGAACGAAGGCACGGCGTAGAAGTGGGTCACCCTACGCGCCGCTATGGCATCGAGCATCAACGCCGGGGTCGGCTTCTCCGGCACCAGCACCGTGCTGCCGCCGCTCCACATCGGGCAGTGCAGACTGTTGCCGAGGCCGTACGCGAAGTAGAGCTTGGATGCGGACAAGTGGACGTGTTCGGTCGTCATCTTCATCGTGCCGCGACTCCAGCACTCGGCCGCCACCCAGATGTCGTGCTGTAGGTGGATGGCCCCCTTCGGCGACCCCGTGCTGCCCGAGGTGTAGAGCCAGAAGGCGGGCTCGTCACAGTGCGTCGTCGTTGCCGCCACCGGGTTCGACGCCGCCAGCAGTTCGTTGCCGTCGTGCAACGCGGGACGCCCACTCGGAACGGACGCGTCGCGCCACCCTCCGTCGCCCACACCGCCGTCGGCGGCGCCGGGATCATCGAATACCAGCAGGTGCCGCAGCCGCGGCAGACGCGCGGCGGCCTCGAGGATGGGTCCAACCAGCCACGGGGCCACTACTGCAGCCACGGCGCGGCTGTCGGCGAGAAAGAACTCGTATCGATCGCCGGGCAGGTACGGATTCACGGGAACTGCCACCGAGCCGTTGTGAATGGCGCCGAGAAACGTGGAGACAAACGGGGGGGCATCCGGCAGCGCCAGCAGCACGCGCTCCTCCGGCTGCACTCCCCGTGTGTGCAGCGCGCCGGCCCAGCGTGCCGCCGCGTCAGCGGTCTGGGCGTACGAGATTTCCTGGTCGCGGTAGAAGAAGGCGGTGCGCTCGCCCCAACCGGCGTCCAGCGCCCCAGCCGCCAGCCGCGCCGCGATGTTGAGCGAATCCGGGTACTGCAGGTCGACGCCGCTGTTGCTCATCGGCGCGTCGTCGTCATCGACGCAACCGCACACTGCCCTGCCCCAACAAGGCCTCGATCTCGGTGACCAGCTCCGGGCTCGGCCTCACCCAAAGGAACCGATTGGGGGCAACGTGCGCCCGAAAACCCTTGGGACTCGGGCGATTCAGCAGCAGCGACACCGGTACTTCGCCGCGATGACGCTCGAGTAAGCCGGCGAGTTGCGCCGGAATGTCCTCCGACAAACCGGTCAGCACGATGGAGATCTGCACCTCTTTGGTTTTTTCGTTCGCCTGTTGCTCGAAGAACGAGGTCAGCGGCTGCACGTCGCTGGCGATCATCCGCGCCGCTGACTCGTCTTCGGCTTCCGGTCGGCCGCTGATGAGCACCGCCTCGTCCTCGTTCAACAAGTCGAATGCGGCACGGTACGCATCAGGAAACACGACGACCTCGGCAAACCCCTCGAGATCCTCCACTTGCAGCACCGCCATGCGTTCGCCCTTGCGGGTTTTCAAATCGCGAATGCCGATGATGATGGCTCCCAGCGTGACCTCTCGAGAGCCGTTCATCTGCGTCAGGCTGGCGGTCGTGGCGCTGGCAAACTCGGCGAGCTCCTTGGCGTACCGGTCCAGAGGGTGCCCGGTAATGTAGAAACCGAGAGCTTCCTTCTCGGCGGCAAGAATCTCCCGTTCGGTCCACGGCGTGCAATGCGTCATCTGCGGCGGCCGGCGATCGTTGCCATCGGCGCCATCGACCTCCAGGTCGACGAACAAATTGGTCTGCCCCACGCTGCGCTCGCGGCGGCGACGTTGCCCGCTATCGAGGGCTCCCTCCAGTGAGGCCGTGAGCATCGCTCGAACGCGACCGGCCCGAGACTCCTCCGACTCGGGCACTTCGACAATTGAATCGAAGGCGCCCGCTTTGATCAGGCTTTCGATCGTGCGCCGGTTTATTCCCTTGCCGAGATCGACCTCCTCGCAAAACTCGTACAGGTCTCTGAATACACCCAACCGGTCGCGGGCCTCGAGGATCGCCACCACGGCACCTTCGCCGACGCCCTTGATGGCGGCCAACCCGAACCGGATGGCTTCGCCGGTGGCGGTGAACAGCACGTCGGACTCGTTGACGTCGGGCGGCAGCACCGGTATTTCCATCTCGCGGCACTCCGAGATGTAGCGCACGACCTTGTCGGTATTGTCACGGTCGGAGCTCAACAGGCTGGCCATGAAGTGAACCGGATGGTTGGCCTTCAGAAAGGCCGTCTGGTAGGCCAGCAGCGCGTAGGCTGCCGAGTGCGCCTTGTTGAAACCATAGCCGGCAAATTCGACGACCTGATCCCAAATCTGCTTCGCCAGGTCGACCGGCACGTTGCGTACCTTGCAGCCGCCGATGAACTTCTCCTCCATCGACGCCATCACCTCCGGTTTCTTCTTCCCCATCGCCTTGCGCAGCACATCGGCCTCGCCGAGCGAGAAACCGGCGAGCTCCGAAGCAATCTGCATGACCTGCTCCTGGTACACGATGACGCCGTAGGTCTCCTTCTGGATCGTCTCGAGCTGCGGCAACAGGTACTTGACCTTGGCCGGGTCGTGCTTGCGGCGGATGTACTCGTCGATCATCCCCGAACCGATGGGCCCCGGTCGGTACAGGGCGTTCATGGCGATGAGATCTTCGATGCGGCTCGGCCCCAGCTTGCGTAGGGCGTCGCGCATTCCCGACGACTCGAACTGGAAAATGCCCGACGTAGCGCCGGCGGCGAACAGGTCGAAGGTGGCCGGATCGTCGATCGGGATGTCGACGGTCGTCATCGGCTCATCGAGCGCTCGGGAGATTGAATCCAACGCATCGTGCACGACGGTCAGCGTACGCAGGCCGAGGAAGTCCATTTTCAACAAGCCGATCGCCTCGACGTCGTTCATCGGGTACTGCGTCGCGACAGCGTGCTCCTGGCCGTTACCCGAGCTGGAGGGCGGCTTGTACAGCGGTACATAGTTGGTCAGCGGCTGGTCGGCTATCACGACGCCTGCCGCGTGCGTCGACGCGTGCCGCACCTGCCCCTCGAGTTGCTCGGCGAGCTCGACGAGCTGAGCCACCTGGGGATCCTTGTTTATCAATTCCTGCAGCGCCGGTACCGATTTGACGGCGCTCGCGATGGTCGCGTCGAGGTCGTTGGGAATGAGTTTGGCAACACGGTCCACATCGCCGTACGACATTTCCAGAGCCCTACCGACGTCACGGATCGCCGCTTTGGCCGCCATCGTGCCAAACGTGATGATATGGGCCACCTTGTCGCGGCCGTACTTGTTGGCCACATAGTCGATCACCTCGCCGCGCCGGCGCATGCAGAAGTCGATGTCGATGTCGGGCAGGCTGATGCGCTCGGGATTGAGAAATCGCTCGAAAAACAGCCCGTATTCCAGCGGGTCGACGTCGGTGATGCCCAGCGCGTAGGCGACCAAGCTTCCCGCGGCGCTGCCGCGACCCGGGCCGACGGGGATCCCGGCTTCCTTCGCGTAGCGGATGAAATCCCACACAATGAGGAAATATCCAGCGAACCCCATCGATGCGATGACCGAGAGCTCGTAGTCGAGGCGTTCGCGATATTCGGTCTCGTCGTGGCGTCCTTGCCACTCCCCGGACTCCGCTCGCAGTGCTTCGAGCCGCTGCTCGAAACCGTCGCTCACGACATGCTCGAAGTAGTCGTTGAGGGTTTGCTCTTCGGGCACCGGAAATTGCGGCAGGTGATTTTCCTCGAAGTTGAGAACCACGTTGCAACGCTCGGCGATGGCTGCGGTGTTGTGCAGCGCTTCCGGCACCTCCGCAAAGATCTCCCACATCTCCTGCGGCGTCTTGACGTAGAACTCCTCGTTCGGGAACTTCATCCGCGACGGGTCCGATATTCCTTTGCCCGTCTGGATGCACAACAGCACGTCGTGGGCACCGGCATCTTCGCGACGCAAGTAGTGGCAGTCGTTGGTGGCCATGAGCGGCAAGTCCATCTCCTTGGCCAAACGGATGAGCTGCTCGTTGATCGGCCCCTGTTCAGCCAGACCTTGATCCTGCAGCTCCACATAGACGTTGCCGTGCCCGAGGATGTCGACCAGGTCGCCCAACGCCTTGCGGGCGCCCTCGTAGTCGTCGCGCAACAGGCACTGCGGCACTTCGCCCGACAAGCACGAGCTGGTACCGATGAGCCCCTCGGCGTGCGCCGCCAGCATTTCCTTGTCGATCCGCGGCTTGTAGTAGAAGCCCTCGAGGAAGCCGATCGACGACAGCTTCATCAAGTTGCGATAGCCCGCCTGGTCGGTGGCCAACAACAACTGGTGGAAGCGCTCGCGCCCTGACCGCGCGCCGCCCCGATCGTGCAGTGAGCCGGCGGCGAGATAGGCCTCCATGCCGAGTATCGGCTTGATCCCGTTGTCGCGCGCCTCACGGTAGAAATGAACGGCACCGAACATGTTGCCGTGGTCGGTGATAGCCACGGCGCGCATCTTCAGCTCGCCGCAACGCCGGACGAGTTCGTCAATGCGGGTGGCGCCGTCGAGCAGGGAGAAGTTCGAGTGATTGTGGAGGTGGATGAAAGGCTGTCGATCACTCGCGCTCATGGGGTCCGACTATAGCGAAATTTTCGTAACCCGCCAGCCGGCGTGCGGGGGCGATGGAGGCATCACCCTTTGACGGCACGCCAACACCCCCGACAAGCGCCTGTCAGCGCCGACGCCCCCCTGCACCTGTGGGAAAAGCGGGCAAGGAAGACGCGGAACGCGACTTCCGGAGGGGGTGGGCGGCGGGTATTGAAATAGATCGGAGCGTTCCCCGCCTAGAACCACCCCCCCAGGAGGATCATTACGTACCGATCGTCAGATACGGCTTCAGCTTGTCCAGCGTCGTCGTCCCGATACCGCGCACATTCAACAGATCATCCACCTTCTCGAACGACCCATGTTCGGTACGAAAGTCGACGATTCGCTGCGCCAGCGCCGGACCGATTCCCGGAACTTCCTGCAGCTGCTCGACGGTCGCCTTGTTGATGTCGACCGACCTGCGCTGCCCTTGCTCCTGGTTGCCGCGCTGCATCGAAAGCAGCGCCGACACGCCGTCAATCCCCGGCAATTCCGGCGCAGCGAGCCCGGCAACACCGAGCAACAGGACAGCAAACATGATTATCGTGTTCATGGCTCCTCCCATGTAATCGAGTAACGAAACGTTCACCCCCTTGCAGACGGCCACGACACGCCGTTTTCCGCGGTAAGCTGTCCGAACGTGCCTAGCAGGGTGCTGAAAACTCCCGGGGACGCCGCGCATGGACCTGCCGACGCAGCACATGCTCCGCAACCCCCAACGCGCCTCGCGTCGGCGCCACCCCTCGAGAACAGCAAACGACATGAGCGACGATAACGAGCAGACCAACGGGCAATCCTCGGGCCCCGACGAGATCACCCCCAAGTCCGAGGACTTCTCGCGCTGGTACACGGACATCGTGCGGCGCGCCGAGCTCGCCGATTACACGCCCATAAAGGGCTGCATGGCGATTCGCCCGTACGGTTACGGCATCTGGGAAAACACTCGCGACCTGCTCGACGCCCGCCTCAAGGCCACCGGCCACCAAAACGCCTACTTCCCGATGTTCATTCCCGAGAGCTACCTCGAGAAGGAAGCCGAGCACGTCGAAGGTTTCGCGCCCGAGGTGGCCTGGGTGACCCACGCCGGCAACGCCGAGCTCGAAGAACGACTGGCGATACGACCCACCTCGGAGGCGATCATCAACAGCCTCTACAGCAAGTGGGTGAAGTCGTGGCGCGACCTGCCGCTGCTGATCAACCAGTGGGCGAACGTCGTGCGCTGGGAAAAGGTCACACGCTTTTTCCTACGCACCACCGAGTTCTTGTGGCAAGAGGGCCACACCGTACACGCCGACGAGCAAGATGCCGAGGAAGAGACCCTGCGGATTCTCGAGATCTATCGCTCGCTCATCGAGGACGACCTGGCGGTGCCGGTAATCACCGGCCTGAAGAGCGAGGGCGAGAAATTCGCCGGTGCCTTGCGCACCTACACGCTCGAGGCCTTGATGTCGGACGGGCGCGCCCTGCAAACCGGCACCTCGCACAACCTCGGCCAGAACTTCGCCAAGGCTTTCAACATTCGGTTCGAAGATCAAAACCAGGAGTTGCAGTACGCCTGGACCACGTCGTGGGGCGTCACGACGAGGTTGATCGGTGCCCTGATCATGACCCACGGTGACGACAACGGACTGCAGATTCCACCGCGCGTCGCCCCCTATCAGGTGGTGATCGTGCCGATTCCCGGCAAGCACTTTCAGGAGAGCGTGCTACCGGCAGCACGGTCGCTGCGCGACATGCTGGTCGCCGCCGGCATCCGTACCCACCTCGATGACCGCGAGGAACACACGCCCGGGTGGAAATACAACGAATGGGAGCTACGCGGCGTGCCGCTGCGCGCCGAGATCGGTCCACGCGACGTCACCAAGGGTCAAACCGTGCTCGTACGCCGCGACAACCGCGACAAGTCGTTCGTGGCGCTCGACACCGTCACCGCCGACGTCATGGCGCTGCTCGACGACATCCAGGCCGGAATGCTCGAGCGCGCCCGCCGGTTCGTCGCCGACAACACCCACCAGGTGTCCGATCGCGCCGCCTTCAAGGAGATCATGGATGGGCCCCGAGGCTTCATCGAGGCCGCCTGGTGCGGCGACGAGGACGACTGTGCCGCCACCATCCAGGAAGAAACATCGGCGACGGTACGCTGCCTCCAGGGTGACCCGCAGCCCGACGCCGTGTGCGCCCTGTGCGGCAAGCCCGCACAACACATGGCCGTGTTCGCCAAAGCCTACTAACTGGCACCTGGGTTGGCACCGACTCTCCACCTACGCGAATAGCGGGCAGCGAGGCGCCGACGGCGCCGAGAGGTCGGGGGTGGGCGGCGGGAATTCAAAAAAACCGCTGAGATAGAGCACCACCGGCTAGCGGCGCCGCTAGCCGCCGATTTCGGCGAGCGCTTTTTGTACCTCAGGCTGATTCGGGTCGATGCCCAGGGAAGCCCGGAACAGCTCGGCCGCCTCGGCAGTCTGCCCCAGTTCCAGCAGGGTCTCCGCCAGGCTGTTGTACGCGGGCACCGACGGCGGGAAACGCTCCAGCAGTGCCCTGCCCGCCTCCGCGGCCTCTACGAACTGACCGGCCCGGCGCAAGGCGTTGCCCATCAGTAGCAGGTCACCCGGCGTACCCGCGGCGTTGCGCGCCAGTGGCGCGATCAAGCGGGCCGCATCGGCGTACGCGCCTCTGTCGATCCACAGGTTCGCCAGGCCGCGACGCAAGGAATGGGCTCCCGGGTCTTCTTCGAGTCCGGCGGCGAAGTACGCCTCGGCGGTAGCCGTCTCGCCCTTGCGGAGATGCTGCCACCCGCGGGCCTGATACTCGTCGAAATTGCCCGCCGGCCTCTCGTTGGCCATCAGAACCATCGGCGCCGACACCGTGCGCACGGCCGAAACGAATACAGGCCGTTCGCGGGTCAACGTGCGGCCGTCGGGCAAGCGCGCCGTCAGCCGCACGGTGTATGCCCCGGGCGGCACACCCTCGAGTGGCACGGTGGCGGTCAGCGGAATCGGCGCCGGCGCCGCGCGCAGCGGCATCGGCGTGCTCTGCGCCGTTTGTGCGACTCCGCCCTCGGCATCGACCAAGGAGCCCTCGATGGCCACACTGCCCTGCGCGGCGGCCCCCGAGCCGAGAACGATCTGGGCAAACAGATGCGCCGACTCGCCGGCGTATACGTTGCCGCCGGACACCGGTACCCATTGCAGCCCGGCGATCTGGAAGCCGCGATTGGTCGCTCCCGTACCGCCTGCCGGCGCCGCCGACTCCGCCACCAAGAGGTCGCTCATTACCGGTCCGTCGGCCGGCGCACTCGGCACGCTGATCCGCGCCCGCACCAATCCGCCCTCCTCGCTGATGCGGTTGCGCAAATCGACGCTGATATCGTAGGCGCCCGGTACCAGCTCCAGCTTGTCGTAATAGGCGAACGGCGAGCGCACCATCATCTCGGCCTGCTGCTTGCCGAAATGCTCCTCGAGCTCGTCGCTGGCGGCGTCGATTTGCTCGCCGCGCAGGTCCATGATCTCGAGGCTCACCGCCATGCTGAAGTAATAGTCCTCCTCGTATTCGGCGAGCAGCACCCGCTCCGGAGGGATCTGCACGCCGTAGTGCAGGTAGGGCATTCCCCGATCGTCCCAAAACGACAGCGCCACCAGGTCCACGGGGATGGTGCCGAACAGCACGGTGGCGTCCACGTCGCCGCGGTTACTCGCGAAATGCCTCGCGTAGTTGGTGTCGACGCCTTGCAGCGGCGCCCGACCGATGGCGCCGAAGAGCTGCTCGCTGCCGGGAGCGGCGACGGGATCGGTAAAGTTGGGACGCTCGCCGGGCAGCAGGCTGAGGCTGGCGTGCGCGATCTCGTAGCCGACGCCCTGCAGTAACGCCTGAACGATCTGGCGCGGCTCGGCCATCTGCAGGTTTATCTGCTTGGCCAGGCTCTGCACGCCATCCAGGTAGGGGTCGTAAATCTGGTAGGCGCCCGACATGTTGGGCCGGAAAAACATCACGTAGAAGAACGGTGGCAGGTCTGTCGCCCCCGGGTTGGCGCGATAGAACCACAGCTCCATGGGCCAGAACTGCGTCTCCTCGGGAAAGCGGTGCACCTCCGCCGGCGCGCCGAGCATGATGTGTATACGACCTTGGTCCGACATCCAGCCCGGCTGCGGCGTTTCGCGCCCGATGTAGCGATCCACGTAGCGCAGCCGCTCGACGTGATCCTCGCGCGCCTGGTTGCGAATCGTCCCCGGCGTCGGGTCCCGCTCCCGCCAAAACGATTCGATGAACAGGTCGCGCTCCTCGTCGCTCGTCAGCGACACGAACGCTTCCTGTTCGATGTCGGAAATGATGTATACGACGTCTTCCTCGAGCCACTCGCGGTGCTCTTCGGAAAGCGGCGCCGGCTCGGCGCCGCTCGCGGCCACCTGTTGCTGCGCGGCCTGCGGAAGCGGCGGAGCAAACGCCGCAGCAGAGGCGTTCGCGGCCAGCGAAAAGAGGGCCAGGCACAGAGCCAAGCCGAGAGAGACTGCCGAGAAAAGGTGCTTACGGATCATGGCACGAGTTTATCAGGCGCCGGTCGCTCCTTGGCGGCGACCGGACACCCCGGGTACGCATTTCACTTTAAAAAAAGCGAGCGGCCGAGGCGCGACCTCGACCGCTCGCCATGAACCTTCGCCTGCGCCCTGAATCAGGGGCAGGCTCGACCGGCCTAGTTGTTGAAGCCGCGACCAGCCATGCCGCCACGAATCAGCAAGATGCCGAAGACGCTGAAGACCGAGCCGACACCCATCGCCAGAAAAGCGTCGGCGTTCTTGGTGCGACCGAACGGATCCTCTTCGGACGTGTGCAGGTCGGTACCCTTGAAGATGAGCCCGATACCCAGGGCGACCAGGGCGACTCCCGCCGCCACCTTGCCACCCGCCATGCCACTGTCCTGCGGCACCACGGGTTCGAGATCTATCGGCCGGCCGGCGATCTCTTCGAGAACGATCGCCCGGGCGGCCAGTACCGCGGCATCGTGCAACGCCACGCTCGGCACCGCCGTCTTTTCCTTGTCGTCCGGCCCGGGCCCGTAGGCCAGCGCCGGCGTCGCCATCAGGCTCACAACTACCAGCAAACTCAGGATTCTTCTCATGAAGGTCTCCTTATCATGGTCCCCCGGCCGCCGCCGAGGCGGC
>CBDUXW010000042.1:0-11812 GCA_965371275.1 uncultured bacterium
CTGGTGCCGGGTCTGTGGGCCGACATCACGGTGATGGACATTGATCCGCTGGTCGCCGGCGAAGGCGATCGCGACCGCTTACTGGAAGGCAAGATCTTGATGACGATTGTGGGTGGTCGCGTGGTCTACGAGCCCGGCCGATGAAGTACCGGCGGCTGGGAAGTACGGGCCTGGAAGTGTCGGCAATCTGTCTCGGCTGCATGACCTACGGCGACCCCGACTGGCGGCCGTGGATCCTCGACGAAAGCGCGGCCCGAGAGCACTTCAAAGTAGCCCTCGACAACGGCATCAATTTTTTCGATACCGCCGACATGTACTCGAACGGGCAGAGCGAGGTGGTCACCGGCAAGCTGTTGCGCGAGTTGGCGGCGCGCGACGACTACGTGCTGGCAACCAAGGTCTATTTTCCGGTGGCCGACGGGCCCAACCGTGGCGGTCTGTCGCGCAAGCACATTCTGGCGGCGTGCGACGACTCGTTGCGACGGCTCGGGCTCGACTACATCGACCTGTACCAGATTCATCGCTGGGATTTCGACACGCCGATCGAGGAAACCGTCGAGGCGCTCGATTCGCTGGTGCGCGCCGGCAAGGTTCGCTATCTGGGGGCAAGCAGCATGGCCGGGTGGCAACTCTTCAAGGCGCTGTACACGGCCGATGCGCAGGGCTGCGAGCGCTTCGTGTCGATGCAAAACCACTACAACCTGGCGTACCGAGAGGAGGAACGGGAGATCATTCCGCTGTGCATCGACCAAGGCATCGGTTTGATTCCGTGGAGTCCCCTCGCCCGCGGCCTGCTGACCGGCAGCCGCACCCGGGAAGATCGAGGCGCCACGACGCGCGGGGCCAACGACCCGTTTGCCGACCAGTGGTACTCGCGCGACGAAGACTTCGACGTCGTCGACGCCGTGCTCGCGCTCAGCAGCGAGCGCGGTGATTCGGCGGCAGCCGTGGCGCTCGCCTGGCTGCTGTCGGTGCCGGGCGTAACGGCGCCGATCGTCGGGGCCACAAAGACGGCACACCTCGAAGAAGCCTGCGCGGCGACCGAGTTGACGCTCAGCGAGGAGGAAATCGGGCTGTTGGAAGCGCCGTACGTTCCCAACACCATCCGCGGCCACGACCAACCGTCGCCGCGCGAAATGGGTTGAGCCGCAGACCACGCCGTTACGATTTTCGACCTCGCCGCCGGGATGGCGAGCAGCGTCGGTCGCCGGGCCCGGGTACCACCGCAGCGCCATTCGGCCGCCTCGCCGAGCTCCGCGAGGCGGCGCTACAGCCGCCCACATCCAAAAGTCTCGCCGACCTCGGCGTCCGCGCCTCGTTCTGGCTCTTCCTTGCCTACTACGGCTGGTTCTTCATCAACCTGGAGATCTACCGCTCACAAACGCGCCTGTCGATGGTCGACTACATCCTGAGCATGGCGAACCTGGTGTTCCACGAGGCCGGACACATCATCTTCAGCCCGTTCGGCGACTTCATGGCGACGCTGGGCGGCTCACTGATGCAAGTGCTGATTCCGTTGATCTGCCTGCTGGCGTTTCTGCGGCAACACGACGCCTACGCGGCCTCTGTAACGTTGTGGTGGGCCGGCCAGAGCCTCATCGAGCTGGCGCCGTACATCCATGACGCCAGCGACCAGCGGCTTCAACTGCTGGGCGGGGTGACCGGCCGCGACGTCCCCGAGTATCACGACTGGAACAACCTTCTCAGCCGCCTCGGATGGCTGCAGCATGACCAAACGATCGCCGGGGTGGCGCACTTCGGCGGCACCGTTTGCATCGTCGCAGGCCTCATATGGGCCGCCTTCCTGCTCAACCGCCAGCGACTCGCGATCTGATCTCCCCGTCGACGTCGACGCCTCTTCGGCACGACCTCGCGCGCCCGACGGTGAACGTGATCAGCCCCACGCCTCGGCGTGCGCCCGGCCTCTCTGGCCGAGCATCTTCAGGAGTTTCTCCGGCACGGCGATCGGGACGTCAGCGCCCTTGAACGCCGCAAAGCTGCGCGTCGTGATGGCATCGGCCCCCACATGCCGCGCCGCCTCGTACAAGAGCGCGTTTTCAAAATCCAACCCTTTCAAAACCAGCGCCGACTCCAGCACGACCCGGTTCACCGGCGCCACGTCGAACAACAGCAACAGCTTTTGCACCTCGCGCGTCGCCCGCTCCGGCCCCACGAGCCGCTCCGCCACCCCGTGCAGCGTCACCACTGTCGTGTCGCACAAATAGCCCGAAATGTGCCCACGTTCGACCTTCGACATCAGGCGTGCCGAGCCGCTGTCATTCGGCTCGCGCTCGAGCAACACGTCGAGCACGACATCCGCGTCCCACAGCACTCTCACAGGTGGCGCTCCACTTGCTGGCGCTTCACATCGCGGGCGTCCACGTTCACCTCGCACAGGGCGCCCCGCAACGACCCTACGATTGGTGTCAGCTGGCCGCCGTCATCCACCAGGTCCTCCTCCAGCAAGGCGAAGTAGTCGGCGACCATCTGCGAGACTGAACGTCCCGTGCGCTTACCGTATCTTTTCGCCCGCTCGATGAGATCCTCGTCGAGACGCAGCGTCAGCTTGGTTTGCATGATCCTCGCTCCGGTTGACGTACAAAAGTCATCGTATCTGTACGTCGCTGCCCAGGGAACCACCCCGTGCCCATCGGTTTTCGCTGCCCGACCCGGGATTATTCACGAGACCCGCTGTATTTCGCGGGTAACCCGTTCCCAACAACGGCCTCCGACGATCTCTCCAGCAGATTCACGCACGCCGGCGGTGACCCGCGGCGCGTTTTCCTCTCCTCACCGACCACGCCGAATAGTCGAGGCATCAGCGCCCGTCGGCGCCTGGTCCCCCGAGGAGCACGAAATAGCACATACATGTGTGCACATTCGCGCAGTTGGAGCCGGTGACGTACAAGGTTCACGGAGAATATACGTCGGAGGTCACATTGCCACGCCACCCAGTGTGTGCCGACGGCCTACGGTAGCGCCGTCACACGGCCGATCGGGTCTGTTCGAGAGAAGTCGAATAAAGCGCGATAGGCCCACTACTGGCGCGGGATAGCGCTGACATAGCCCGTGCTCCAGTGAATTCGCTCGGGGAGTATTCACCCACAGGTGAACGTTGTACTTCGACGCTTCAGTCGCGCGGCTCGCCGATCGCGCGGAGCGGCCGATCGGTGATGCGCACCGCCCAGAGGCCCGAGTTCCAGTCGGAGAAGAACAGGTGGCTCTTGTAGGGCTGTGGGCCCCAGACCATGGGAGCGTTGGCGATGTACCCGTCCGGATCGTTGGGTATGAACGAAGCGATCTCGCGGCCCTGGCGATACAGGTCGCCGAGTAACTCCCCGGAGATGTCGACGGCGCGCACGCCGCCGTTGTAGAACGCGACGTAGAGAATTTCGTTGTCTTCGTCGACCCAGAGGTTGTGGGTACCGGCCTCCGGTACCTGATAGCGCGCTACCTCGACGGGGCTGTCCCAATCGTCCCATTCAAAGAAATGTATCCAGCCGCTGGCGTACGTCGGCTTGCCGCCACCGGCGGTGTTCATGCCGTACGGGAAAATTTCGTCACCGGCGATGCCGTAGAACTTGCCGGTCGACTTGCTGCGAAACGGGAACGCCGCGTGGTTGGCACCGCTCGGATACGTGGCCGCACCGAGCTGCACCGGGTTGTTCGGCGAGCCGCCCTTGCCGGCGCCACCGACGTCGACGGCAACGACGCCGTCGGCCCAGTTGGAGCTGTAGGCGACGCCGTCGGTCACCCACACATCGTGAATCGAGTGGCCGGGCGAGTCGAGCTCGAACCTACCGACACGATGCGGCGCCGTTGGATCTTCGATGCTGATGATGTCGTATCGGCGGCCGGCGCTCAGCGCGTACACGTGCTGGGCGTAGATGAACACGTTGTGCACGCCGCCCGTCAGATTCTCGTCGAAGTTCGACAGGATCCGCGGATTCCGGGGATTCTCGACGTCGATGATCACCAAGCCGTTGCGGCGGTTCGACGCGCCCTCGCGACTGATCACGGCGATGCGGCCGTCTTCGGAGACCTTGACGTCGTTGACAGTGCGGGCGTCGACCTGGATCTCGCTGATCTTTGTGATCCTGCTCGGGTCGGTGACGTCCCAGAAATAGGCGTGCCCGTCGGCACCCCAGGTCCCGGTGACCGCGTAGTCACGGCCGTCGGCGCCCTCCCATATCCATAGGTCCGATGTGTGCCGGTCGTTGACCCGACCTTGTCCGATGAGCTCGACGGCGCGGCCGACGTTGCGCGGCGTAATGGCGACGCGGGCGCTCGCCACGTGGTTGCCGCTGGAGGCAACGACGTTGTAGGTGCCCGAACGCTCGGCTACAAAGCGGCCGTCCTGTTCAACGAGGGCCGTCGCCCCGGCGCCGCGAATGCGTGAATCGGTGTCCCCGCTGACCGAAAATCGAACCGGAAGATCGGCGATCTCGTGGCCCGTTGGGTCGCGGGCCACGACGTTGAAATGAATGACGTCCCCGGTACGGCCCGCGTCGGCGCTCGACGCCAACGCGAACGTCGCTACGGGGTCAGCGGATACATCGATGCTGAGGTCTGCGGATACTTCATCGACGGCGGCCCTGATGGTCGCGTGGCCAGCTCGATGCAGTCGCAGCACGCCGCGTGCGTCGACGCTCGCCACCTGTCGATCGCTGCTCGTGAACGTGAGGTGCAAATCGGATCGCTCGACGCCTCGCGCGTCGAGCGCCGCTGCCTCGAGCTCGATAGCGGTACCAGCATAAAAGTGATCCGGCGGGTTTCCGAAGCTGATGCTGCGGGCCGGCGGTTGTGGGACGACCACGTTGATGCGCGCCGCAATCTGATCTTCGAGGTTGCGCAGGCTCAACCGGGCACCCTCAGCCGGAACGATGGCGACGACCTCGTACTCACCCGGCGCCACCGCCTCGATTTCTCCGCTGCGGGTGTCGACACGCAGGTCGCGCCGCGCTCGAGAGAAGAAAAACACTTCGGCCTCAATTACGTTGCCGTTGGCATCCTTGACGGTCGCGGAGAGCGTTGCCGTTTCGCCCACGGCAAGCCGCAGCGAGCCCGGCTCGACTTCGACGCTGGCCGCAGCGCTCTGCTGGGGCGCCCAGCCCAGCAAGGCGATCGACACCACGGCGACGGCCGGCAGCAAGCTGCCGGACCGATGGGCACACCAAACTCGTAGCCGATCGCTCACGATCTTCCGTAATCTTTCAATTCAAGCCGTAACAGCACGTTGACGGCCCTCTAGAGGGCATATTTTAACAGCCTGGGGGTCCATTTCGGGCCCCTTTTTTGCCCTGCGCCTCGTTATATAGGGAAATTGCCGCTCGATGATAGAGGGTCAGGCAACTATGCAGACGCGCTGATCCCGCGAATTCGGGCCGCTACAGCAGCTTTTTCACGTTCTCAGGCGGCCGGCCGATGATCGCTCGGCCGTCATCGTGCAACACCACGGGACGTTCGATGAGAATCGGGTTGCGGGCCATCACTCCAAGCCACTCGGCGCGCGTCAACCCGCTGCCTTCGAGGCCGAGATCGGCAGCTATCGTCTCACCCAGCCGTGCCAGGTCGCGCGGCTCCATGCCGAGTGCCGCCAATGCGTCATCGAGCTCACGCGGGGTCGGGGGCTCATCGAGGTAACGACGCACGCGGACGTCGATACCGGAGGCTTCGATGATCTCGAGCGTTTGACGGCTCTTGGAGCATCGCGGGTTGTGCCAGATCTCGAGCATCGGCCTGCCGACAAAGAAACATCCCCTGGACGGCATGCGTCGTGCCCATCCAGGGGATGCGAAGCGTTGTGGCGCGACAACTGCGCACGGGCTCAACTGGGGAGCGGCCTGGGCTCGGCTGGCGCACCGCCCTGATTTCTCAGGGCAGGCATGACCCTACACGCTTGCCCCAGCGTCGACAAGCCTACCGTCGTTCAGCGCCCGTGAAGTGCAACTTCCCGGTGCCTTCGCGCCTCCTCGACAACCGGCGTCTGAGCCGTGCGCGGCCACCTCCGACCGCCTGTTACAATTCGCCTCCTTATGGCGAACCGCAAGACAATCGCAGTCATCGGCGGCGGCTCCGCCGGCTTCACGGCGGCCCGCACTGCGGCCAAACTGGGCGCTCGCGTGTTGTTCTTCATGGGCGACGAGGCCGACTTCGCGTCGCTGTGCGTGAATTACGGGTGTATGCCCTCGAAAGCCCTGTTCGCGCCCATCGACGCCATGCACCACGCCAAGCGTCACGGTTGGCTGCGCGTGGAGCCGGTGCGGCCCGAGGCCTACCTGTCGCAGATCGTCGCCTGGAAGGACCGTGAGGTCGCGCGATTTCGCGCCTTCCGTCAGAGCGCCATCGCCGCCAAGGACGCCGACGACTTCCGCGTGATTCGCGCCAGCGCCCGCTTCATCGACGCCCACACCGTCGAATCCACCGGCGAGCACTACACTTTCGACGCCGCCATCATCGCCACCGGCTCGACGGTCAACGTGCCCCGCATGGAAGGGCACGCCGAGATCGCCGACGAAATCTGGTCGAGCCGCGAGATACTCGCCAACACGTCGCTGCCCGAATCGCTCACCGTGATCGGTGCGGGCGCCGTGGGCCTGGAGCTGGCACAACGCTACGCGCGCCTCGGCAGCGCGGTCACGGTAATCGCGCGCTCGCAATTTCTGTCGAGCTTTCCCGAGCAGTTCGGCGAACGGCTGGCGCAGATCTTCGAGCACGAAGGGATCCAAGTGTTGCGGCAACACGTGCCGCACCGTATCTATCGCGACCACGAAGGGCTTCTCGTCGTCGAAGCCGAGGGACCGGAGCGCACCGTGCCGGTGGTCGGTGAGCGTGTGCTGCTGGCTACGGGGCGACGTCCGGCGGTGGCCTCTCTGCGGCTCGAGGCCGCCGGTGTGCAAGTCAATGACCACGGCGGTCTCGACGTCGACAACGACATGCGGGTGGCGGGCCAGGACCACATCTTCGCCGCCGGCGACGTGATCGGGCACCGCATGGTGGTTCACCTGGCCCACCTCGAAGCAGGTATCGCCGCCGAGAACGCCGCCAGTGGCGGCGACAAATGCTGGGCGCGGCGCGCCAACATACAGGTCGTGTTCACCGACCCGGAGTTCGCCTACGCCGGCCTCAGCCGAACGGAAGCCGAGGCCCAAGGCATCCAGGTCGCGTCGGCAGCGAAAGACTCGCGCCTGGTCGGCAAGCTGCATCTTGCCGGCGACGAACGAGGATTCGGCGAGTTCCTCGCCGACGTCGACACGCACGAGATCATCGGCGCCGGCCTGCTGTGCGACGCTGCCGGCGAGCTCATCCACCTACCGGCCTACTGGATCGAGCATCGCAACACCGACACGGAAGCGGCGATGACCGAGTTCTATCACCCGACCAAGACCGAAATCGTCAGCGGCATCGTTGATCGGCTCTGTCGCGTCCTGGGTGACGTGCCGCCGCTGCGCTCCGACGACTGATCCTCACGACCGTGACCAACGCCAGCGACGAATACCGCGACGTCGACGCGACCGGCGGCCGCCGACAGGACGAGCCGGACGCCCCCGACGATCAGGGAGCTGACGACGGATACGAAGAGCGCGAGGGTGACACCACGTCTTCACCCTTTCCCCACCCGCCGTGGACCATCGGCCTGGTTCTGGTAGGCGGCGTGATCACGTTGATGTTCGGCGTGCTGGTGAACCCGATCTGGCTCGGCGTCGGCGCACCGTTCTTGATCGCGCTGGCGCTGTGGCTCTACGTCAAGCTGGTAATCCGCCCCTAGCAGGCGGTGGTGGAAGCGGACTAGGACTGCGACACCGCCCCCAGCGCCCCGTTGAGCGCCTCGATGCCCTGGTCTATCTGCTCGGCGGTGATGTTCAGCGGCGGGCCGATGCGGATGACGTTGCCGTAGAGACCGCCCTTGCCGACGAGGAGACCGCGATTCTTGGTCTCTTCCATCACGCGAGCCGCAGCCGACGCGGCCGGCTCTTTGGTGTTGCGGTCCTCGACCAGCTCGATGGCCTGCATGAGGCCCATGCCGCGTACGTCGCCAATGACCTCGTGGCGCTGCTTGAGCTCTTCGAGGCGCTGGCGTAGGTGGGCGCCGACGGCGGCGGCGTTGTCGAGCAGGTTCTCGTCCTCGACGACGGAGATGGTCGCCGATGAGGCGGCGCACGACATCGGGTTACCACCGAACGTCGACAGACTCAGGGCGCCGGTGAACTTGTCTGCGACCTCGTCGGTGGCCACGGTGGCGGCCAACGGCACGCCGTTGGCGATGCCTTTGGCCATCGTCATGATGTCGGGCTCAACGTCCCAGTGCTCGATCCCGAACCACGTGCCGCCGGTGCGGCCGAAGCCGGTTTGGACCTCGTCGGCGATGAATACGCCACCATGCTTGCGCACGATCTCGGCGGCGATCGGGAAATACTCGGGCGGCGGCACGATGTAGCCGCCCGAACCCAGAATGGTCTCAGCCAGGAATCCGGCCACCACCCCCGGCGTCGTCGTGGCGATGAGCTCCTCGATGTCCTCCGCGCAGGCCACGCCGCACTCCGGGTACGTGAGCTTGAGCGGACAGCGATAACAGTACGGCGCCGGCGCATGCACAACGCCCGGCATCTGGGTCGACTGCAGCTTCCAGATCGATTGCCCGGATATGCCGGTAGCGACCGCCGAACGGCCGCTATACGAGTGGCGCAAGGCGATGATCGTGCTGGCGCCGGTGGCGAGCTGCGCCAGCATGATGGCGGTCTCGTTGGCCTCGGTGCCGCTGTTGGTGAAGAACGTCTTGTTGAGCGCCCCGGGTGTGATCTCTGCCAGCTTGGCGGCAAGATCGACGATCGGCGCCGTCGGATACAGCGTCGATGTGTGCGGCAGCGTTTCGGCCTGCTCCTGGATGGCCTTGGTGACGGTCGGATGGCAGTGGCCGACGGTAACCGTAACGATGCCGGCGAAGAAGTCGAGGTACTCGCGGCCGTCGAAATCGTACAGGTGCACACCGCGGCCGCGCTGCAGCGGCAGTGGCGTCTCATAGTAATTGAACACCGACGCGAACAGATGCTCGCGGTGTTTCTGATTGATCGCTGCGGCCTCGCTCTTCTCTATCGTCTTTGTCATGGCGCCTGCCCTCGAAGCCTGGGTACCGAGCCGCAGGAAGTTCGGCTCATCCTGGCTCGCATGCTATCAAAAGCAGTCGCCGGGTTCGCTGCGCGGCGGGCGAAGGCAAGTTGCTTACATCGCCTCGCCGGTCGGATTGATGTATTCGGGTCGACCGTCTGCACCGAGGCGAAAGGCGCCGCGTAGCTGATGCTCCGGATCATAGTCGGGCAACGAAGTCGGTAAAGACCTCACGGAATGTCTCCGGCTCCTCGAACCAGGGATGGTGGCCGCTGTTCTCGAAGATCGTGAGCTCGGCGCGCGGCAATCGCGAGCGGATGTACTCTGCCTCGGTCGGCGGTGTCGCCACGTCGTGGCGGCCCGTGATGACGAGAACCGGCACGTCGACCGTAGGTAGTCCGTCGTCAATCCACGGAACGACGTCGACCGGAACCCGTGAGAGCGCCGCCACCGACGGCGGCCGCGTACTTCGGGCTGCCCTCCCGAATTGGCGCATTTTTTCGAGGTCGTGAAAGTACACGGGCATGAGATCGCGCAGATTGCGCGCCAGCTCGGCATCCGTGTGCACGTCACGTAGCCGGCCTCCCGTCTGGCGGAAAAGGTCGACGGCCTGCTTGCGCGACGGATCGCCTTCCATTCGAGCGAGCAGCGCCTCGACTTCGGGGCCGCCGCCCGGCAGCTGCACGCTCGTGTTCAGCAACACCAGCCCCGACAACCGCTGCGGGTGGCGAACCGCGTACGCCATCGACACCAGTCCGCCGTGCGAGTGGCCCAATAACAGAAACCGCTCGATGCCGAGCTCGGCGCGCAACCAGTCGAGGTCGTCGACCAGATGCTCGACGGCCTGAGCGTCGGGCGCGTCGACCCTGGCGGACAACCCGACGTTGCGCGGATCGAACGTCACGACACGAAAACCGTCCATCATCGGCACCAGGGTTTGGCGCAGATAGCTGCTGCTCGGCCCCCAGGCAGGCGATTGGACGATCGCCGCGGCACCGTTGCCGTCCACGTTGAAGTGCAGTCGCAATGTCCGATCAGGTGTAGACGAAGCCCTCGAGGCCGTAGTGCGGATCGACGCGGTAGGCGCCGTGGTCGTGGGTGCGGTAGCCGCGCCAGGCGCTGACCGCGGCCAGAACGGAGTCGAGGCCGTCGCCACCCGCGTCATCGACGATCCGGGTGCGCAGGGCTCGCGCCATGGGGCGCACGAGACCGTCGTCGATCAAGCGGCGCAGGAGCGCCTCGCGCGCTTTGCCGCGGGACTCGTCGGAGCCCTTGTAGCGATCGTGCGGATAGTCGAGAACCTTGAGAAGGGACGCCGGGCACACCTCCAGTAAGTAGGTGTGGGGCACCCGCCCGCGGGACTGGCGGTTGAACGGCAAGCGCTCGCCCGACCCGGTCGGCTCCGGCAGATGATCAAACGGCAGCACGGCGATCTCGCGATGGGAGCGCAGCGGCCGCAGCACGCCGAGCATGCCGTAAAACGTCTGCTTGTACATGCGTAGGTTGTAGGGCGAGAACGGCGTCGCCGCGTCGTCGTCGGTCTGTCGACGGAGCTCTGCACCGGGGTTGGCCGCGCGGCAACGCTCGCGGAAGCTGTCGGGGTCGCCGAGCCGGGCGACTCCCTCCACCTGGTCGGCGAACCCGGCAGGCGCGGCGTCCGCGAGCGCATCGGCGACCGGCCGCGGCAGCGCAAAGGGAAAATCGAACCCCCAGGCGGAGCGCGGCGACTCGGTGATCTTTTGCACCAACACGCGCAGCGCCGGCTCACGGTCGGCCGCTCCGCCCGGCAGCTCGGCGAGCGGATCAACGCTCTCGACCCGCACACCGTCGCTGCCCGGATGCCCGCGGCACACCCAGATGTAACGCCCGGCATCGCGGGCACCGCTGAAATCAACGCCGAAGACGCGCCGCGGGCTGACGGGTACCGGACTCATCGGAGCTCCGGGCTGTTCATGAGGACATGTTTGTAGACCAGCAGGCCGCGCCGGAAGAGTGCTAGCGCAACCGAGGATAGACCGTCTCGGCGTAGCCGAGCAGCGCCTGGGCAGCGGGGTTGCCCTCGGCGAGCAAGCGACCGATCTCGAGTGTGCCGGTCAGCTTGAGCTCAAAATCGATCGGCAGCACGGCACCGAGCAACTCCCTGAGCTCTTTCTCGGCAGCCTTGCGGCGGCCGGCGTTGCGCAGCCGCCGGTACACCACAATGAAATCGACGTGCTCCAGCCGCTCCACCTCGAGCAGCGCGGCGCCGTACATGTAGAGGCCCTCGAGCCAGTCGAGCTCGCCCATCTGGGGGGCAATCAGGCCGAGGCGGGCGCGCAACTCCTTGAGCGGCAGACCCGGCTCTTCAGGCTCGGATACCTCGGGTGCTTCGACCTCGGCGGCTGCTGCGGCTTCGACCTTCGTTTTTTTCTTGGCGACCCTGGTCTTTTTCCCGGCTACTTTGGTCTTCCCGGTGGGCTTGGCGACCTTGGCGACCTTCTTGGCGACCTTTGCCTTCTTGGCGACCTTTGCCTTCTTGGCGACCTTTGCCTTCTTGGCTGCCTTCGCCTTTTTGGAGGGCTTGGCGGCCTTCTTGGCTACCTTCGCCTTGTTGGCGGCGCTCTTGGCTACTTTGGTCTTCTTGGCGGGCCTGGCGGCCTTGGCGACCTTCTGGGCGACCTTTGCCTTCTTGGCGACCTTTGCCTTCTTGGCGACCTTTGCCTTCTTG
>CBDUXW010000043.1:0-11594 GCA_965371275.1 uncultured bacterium
GTACCCATTCTCGTGCAGCCAGGTGTTGAGGTTGACCCCCCGGCGAAACGAATTGAAGCCGTGGTCCGAGCACACGATCAGCAGGTCGCCGTCGCGCATCTGGTCCATCACGCGCCCGACCAGGCGATCGTTGTGGGTGTAGAGGTTCTCGATGGCATCCTTGTGCTCGGGTTCGCCGGCGGTGCCGCCGTTGGCCGCGGCGCGCGCCTCGGCCGCCGCTATCGCCGCCGGGTGACCTTCCTCCAGATAGCGCCAGAACATGTGCTGGATACGGTCGGTGGCGTCGAACACGCACACCAGGGCGCCCTTGCGCAGCTTGTCGAGCGAAGCGAAGAACATGTCCTCGCGCTCTTTGTCGATGTCGTAGGTCATCTGCAGAAAGGCGCCGTCGTCGATGACGCCCTCGTTCAGCGCCCAGGTGTCTTCGGCGAGGCCGAGCGTCGAGTACTTGCCGATCTTCTTGGCCAGGTAGGTGGCGTAGTAGCCGGGGTTGGACACCGGCATCACCGGCTTCTCCGGATCGAAGCTGATCGGCGTCATGTAGAGGCCGAAGTGCTCGTCCATTTCGGTCACCAGCATGCGGGCGATGCCGCGAATCTTCATGCCGGGCGCCGCCTTGAAGGCCAGGTCGACCCAATCGGTGAGCTCGCCGGGAATCAACGTGTGGCGGTCGCCGTCAATTGAAACGTGGACACACTTCGCGACCCGATCGATGTCGATGGTGACGGGGAGCTCCATCTTCGGGCTGCCCTCGAGCATGTCGTTTTCAGGGCCTTCGAGGACGGTATCGAAATGATCCGGACCGGCGCCGTTGGGCGACAGCTTCACGCGGATGCCGCCTTCCTTGATGGCCTCGCCGCCGTCACGCGTGGTGAAAAACGCGAACGTTCCCTGCGTGCCGAGCAGGTCGGGCACGCACATGGCCGAAAGCTGGGCGCCGCGGAACTTCTCGGGCGGGAAGGTAATCGGCACGCGCAGGATGGTGCTCCAGATGTTGTGCTCGCCGAGGATCTTCCAGAATGGCTTGGACTTGCGCATCAGGCGCAGCTCGGGCTTGCCGAGAGGCAGGCGGTATTTGCCGATCTTGATGTGCTTGTCGACCGTGCCGATGCGCGTCGACGACAGAACCGGCAAGTAGGTGCGCCGATCGCGGTCGAGGAAATCGTAAATGTTGTGGCGCGCCGGGTGGCTGCCGGTCGAAAACGACGACCAGGCGACCGGCGACACCGACGGGAAGGTCGTCCTCAGGGGGTGATAGCAGCCCTGTTCCGCCAGCTTCTTGAAGTTGGGGAGCTTGCCCTCCGCCATGAAGCGATCGGTGAGCTTGGGATCCTGGCCGTCGAGACCGACCACGATGAAGCGCTTGATCTTGGGCTTCGCCATGCCGCGATACTTGAAGGCGCGGAAGGCCATGCGAAACGGCCAGATCAGCAACGACAGGAACGACATCAGGATCGTCGTGGCGACGACGAAAAGCGACGACGCGAAGGCGATCCCGGCGCCCGGACCTACGTAGGCTTCGGCCGGCGAAGGGGCAGCGAGGATAAAGAGCCCGAGAGACACACCAAGGGCGATCAGACGACGAAAATGCATCCTCGAATGGTATCGACTTTGGCGAGAATGTCTAATCGCTCAGGGTGCAGGGCGCGGCTCGGGCTTCGGGAGCGGCGGACGCTGCTCACATCAATACTCGTGAACCCGTTCGGTCGGCACCCGGATCGCGTGCTAACTTGACGCGCAGGGTGGGTGAGGACCGACCGGAACTATCGGCCAAGTTGGGGGCCGGGGCTGCACACGTTCACCGATGCCCGCGAAGCAAGCAACGAAGAAGCGCACGCGCAAGACCGCCACGAAGGCCGCGAAGAAGAAAACCGCGCGCAAGACCGCCAAGAAGGCCGTCAAGAAAAAAGCCGTCCGCAAGCCTGCGAAGGACGCCAGCCCACAGACCCAGCGGCGGCTGTCTCTCGAGGGCGCCGTCATCAAGACCGGCGCCGAGCGCCGCCTCGAAAAACGGCACCACCTTCCCGGCTTGCTGAGCGTTCAGGTCGAGCTGATGGGATATGGGCGCGAAGGCCGCGAGTTCGGCGTCGGTCCGGCGCCGAATCGGAGCCACCGCTTCCAGACCACCGGAACGACGGTAAACCTCAGTGTGGTCGGCATGCTGGCAACCATCGACGCGAGCGTCAGCGACGGCAGCCATTGCTTGGTGCGTTTTCTCGACACCCACGGCTGCATCAAGCCCGAATTGCGCTGGGGGCTGGTGATTCGCTCGACGGAAGTCGACTCGGGATACGAGGTCGCGGTCAGCTTCGACGTGCCGTTGGAAGTTCTCGACATCGACGGCCTGCGCGCCATCTGACGTCAGCCGATCGCGAACGCCCCATAGCCCACAACCTCGTCGCGCGAGCCGGCCGTATCTCCGGAGTTGCGCAGGTCGAGCACCGAGACGCCGGCGTCGCGCGCTTGCGCGGCGCGCAGCAAGCCCTGGATCGCCAGGCGCCCGCAGGCGCTCTGCGGCCCCAGATCGGCGCCGCGCAGCTCCTCGATAGCCGTGGCCGTCTCAGCGTCGAGGCGGCGCGCCGCGTCGTAATCGAGGAAGTGGGAAAGATCGGAGCTGATCACGATCAACGTCTCGGCCCCGCCCCACACGATCTCCAGCGCCGCCGCTACCTGCGCCGGGGCGACGTGCCCGGTGACCAGCGGAACGACCACGAAGTCACCCAACGCTTGCTGCAAGAAGGGGATCTCGACCTCGATGCAGTGCTCGCGGCCGTGCGGCTCTGCGGCCGTCACGACGGATTCCAGCGCCGCCAAGGCACGCCGCGCCGCGGCTTCGACCACGACCTCGCCGAGGGGCGTGCGCAGCGCCTCGGCCGGCGGCAGCGCCAGGCCGGCGAAAGGCACGAAGTGCGATGGGCCGACAATTACGACGCGCTCGATAACGTCGCGCCAGGGTGCGAGGCGGGCAAAAGCGCTGGCCGCGATGGGACCCGAGTAGACGTATCCGGCGTGTGGCGCGATCAGCGCCTTGGGTGGCGCCTGGTCGGCGGCGGAAGCATCGGCCTCATGCACGGTGTCGGCCAGGCGTGCCGCGGCCAGCAGCCCATCTACCTGGTCACGGAGATGTCCCGCGTCGGCCGGATAAAACGTACCGGCAACCGATGGTGGGCGAACGTTGCTCAGCGTCGTACCTCCCGCCCCGCACCCGGCCGCCGCCAGCGGTCGAGGCTACTTCGGAGCCTGCGAAAGAACCGCCAGCACCGCGTCGATGTCGGCAGCGGTGTGATCGGCGTTCACCTGAAAGCGAATCTCTTCATCACCCCGCGGCACCACGGGAAAGGCCAGGCCCGTGGCCAGGACGCCGTTGTCGTGCAGGTGCTTGACCAGAGCCCGTGTCCGGTCGGTATCGCGAACCATCAGAGGGACGATCGGGTGCTCTCCCGGGATAATCTCGAAACCCTGGTCGACGAGACCCTGCTCGAAGCGGCCGGTAAGCGCGCGCAGCTTGTCGAGCAATCCCCTGCCCTCTTCGGAGTCGAGAATGTCGAGAGCCTTGCCCGCGGCGCTCGCCTCACTCGCCGTGATGGGGTTCGAGTAGATGTAAAACGGCGCGCTCTCGCGCAGAAAGCGCACGAGCGTCTCGCTGCCGACCACGTAGCCGCCGTTCACACCGAGCGCTTTGCCGAGCGTCGCCACCAGGACGTCGGCCGGCGGTGAGCTCGTCTGTTCCTCTGTACCGCGACCGGTGGCGCCGAAAGCGCCGACACCGTGCGAGTCGTCGACCACGACGACGACGTTTTCTTCGAACGCGTCGTCATGACGCGCGGCGATCGCCATGATCTCATCGACCGGAGCATGGTCGCCGCGCATCGAGAAAATGCCGTCGGTGATTACCAGGACGCGCTTGGCGCTGCCCTTGGCCGCCTCGATGCGCTCCTCGAGCGCCGCCAGGTCGACGTGCGCGTAGATCGACTTGTCGAGCGGCCGCGACAGGCGAATCGCATTGATGATGCAGTTGTGGTTCAGCTCGTCGCTGACGACCGCGGTTTCCTTGGTGACCAGCGAAATAATGGTGCCCATGACGGTCGCGTAGGCGGCCGAGAAGATCATTCCGGCCTGGCGACCGTGAAAGGCCGCAAGCCGGCGCTCGAGCTCGACGTGGGGCGCGTAGGTACCGCTGATGAACCGAACGGCGCCGGGGCCGGCGCCGAAACGAGCCGCCGCGTCTTCCGCCGCGGCGATGACGTCGGGGCGCAGCGACATTCCCAGGTACGAGTTGGAGTTCATACGGATGAACGACCGGTCGCCCTGGCCCTGCAATTGAAAACGCGGACCGTCGTCGCCCCGCGGCGGGTGCGCGGCGACCACGACGGATTCGACTCCCTTGGCCGTACCGGTTTCCTCGAGCTGGGCCACCTGAGCCGCCAGCGCTGCGGTCATGCGATCACTCGGCATTCTGTGTCCTCTGTCGGGCCGCCGGATGCTCGTCGTCGGCATAGAGATAAAGCTCGCGAACGACGATCGGCGACGCGCCGGACTCCAGTCTTACACGGCGTATCGGGACCGGCGACACGACGCCGTAGAAGTGACGGTCGGCCCGATCGGTGCGCACCTCGAAGGCGAAGGTCCGGTCGTCGACCAGCTCGACTTCGACGCGCGCAACGTTGAGCCCGTCGCCGACCAGGAAGGCCAGTGCGTAGGTGCCGGGCGACAGGTCGAGTACCGCCCATTCGTGAGCCGCGAGGTCGACGGTATGCGGGCCGCCGCGGTTGGCCGGATTCACCGTGAGCTGCCAGGCGCTCGGATAGGCAAAGCCCGAGCCGTCGAGGTACTCGTGGTGCTCGACCCAACCGGTACGATCGATCAGCGCCCGCAGGCGCGACAACTCATGCACCAGACCGACTTGCTCCGGCACGCCCGGAAGATCCGGGTAGGTCTCGAGCGCAAGCGTCGCGCCGGGATCGGGGCGCGTCACGATGACGGCGGTGACCGCCAGAACGACGGCGGCGAGGAGCGTCAACGCCAGCGGCAACATGGAGCGCGGGCGCGGCTCCTCAGGAGCGACCTGAATGATCTCCGGCTCCTGCTGCACCGTCCCTTCGATGGGATTCGGGTTGTTGACGATCTTCGGATCGACGCCGTCGACCGGACCCGACCACAGCGGCCGCTGATCGCCCAGACGCATGCCGAGATACTCGTTGAGGTCGCGCGCCGTCGCCCGGTTGTCGCCGCGGCGATCGACAGCTCCTGATGAGATTCCGTCGACGATGCAGCGCGTCAGGCGACCCTCTATCCCGCTTTCGGTGCCGGTCTCACGCGCTCCCGGGGTTTGCGCCGATGCCGGCGAGGCGAACACGTGCAGGTCGGGACTGACGTCCGCGCGGATGCCGCGTAGCTCGCGCTCGATCGGTTCCTCGAGAATCGCGTCGCGCCCCGGAGTCGAATAACAGCAGTCCAGCAACATGATCATTTGCCGCGATCCGCAGCCGCGCAGCAAATCCTTGACCGTGCCGAGCGAGATGGACGAATGGGGAACGTCTTCGAGCTCCGTATCGTCGGTGGCCAGGTGGAGGCCGTGCACCTCATCGAGGATCACGTGACCGGCGTAATACAGCAGCACGGTGGAGTCAGGGCCGACCATGGTGAACAAGCGCTGCAACTCCGAGGAAAGCTGGTTGCTGTCGCGATCGGTGAGCTCGAACACGACGAAGTTCCCGACCTCGGGATCACCGAGCAGCCGGCCGAGCGAGGCGACGTCGTGGCGCGGACCGAACAGATCAGGCAGCTCGCGCGCGTGATCGAAACGCCCGTTTCCAATGAGAATGGCCAGCCGGTCCGACATCCGTTCGAATCCCCACACTGAGGCCGGCGCCGGCGGGCACCGCCGGCGCTAGCTGTCTACGTTGCGCAGCGTGACGCGGGTCCGCACCGTGAAGGTGGCCTGCGGCTGCCCGGGAACGACGGTCGGGTCTTGCAACTCGATATCGATGCCTATCGAACGGACCGCCGCTCGTTGCGCCAATGTCAGCCCCCCCACCCCCGGCACGAGCTCCGTGTCGTTGGCGTCAAAATAGCGGAAGAGGGGGGCCAGGCTCAATACGTTGCGCGCAACCGGCAAGTCGGTGGAATCGGCGCTCCACATGGCGCCGTCCCAACAATCGACGCTGCGCAGCAGCTCACTGCCCTGCACTTGATAGGTAATGCGCTCGGCGCCGCCGTTGGCAGCTGCTTCGATGGCGGCATTGCACGGCGGGTCGGCGCTGCCGTTGTCGATGTCGGTCACGAACGCCAGCCAGTCGGTGTCGGCGGTGGGAATGATCTCGGGTACGTTGCCGATGTCGTAGCCGATCATGCGCAGTTCGATGGTCAGCTCGTTGAGCACGATGCGCGCCTCCTGGCGCAAGGTCATCGCCGCTTGCTGCGCCTCGAAGCTCGTCTGGGTCTGAAAGAGCACGGTGTAGAGGCCGGCGAGCAGAAAGCTCACGAGGAGCATAGACACCAGCACCTCCAGCAGCGTGTAACCGGCGGCGCGCTTCGAGCGGCCTGCCGGCGGCGGCGCCACACCATGGGCAGGCGTCATTCCGGCGCCACCAGGAGGAACAGGGTGGCCTCTTTGGCGGGACCCATAGTGGTCAAAAGAGCTATGGATCGGACGCGAATTTCCTTACGATCACCTAAGTCGAGGATTTCCCAGCGGCGCGCGTAGTCGTTGGTGCCGTCGCTGTCGATGTCGAGATTCTCCGAGAACCCGGCGACGTTGACGTTGATCGACCCGCCCGGGAGGAGGTTGTCGTACGTGGAGTTGCGCAGCTGCTCGAGGCGCTCGGACGCCAACGCAGTAGTTTCCGTAACATCCGTTGCACTACGATGTACGTACAACCCCGTAATCATGAGCTCCGCGATCGTTAACAAGATGAGTGTCGTGACGAACATCGCCACCAAGGCCTCCACGAGTGTGAAGCCGGGATCCTCGAGTCGCGGATTCGGCGCTGGAGGCGGAGAGAGGAGTCTCATCGGAACTCACGAGCGGTTTTTGATCGTTATGTTTGACCACCTGAATACGGGTATTCGTGCACGCTACTAGAGTTGATACCAAAGCACCGTGACGAAGCAAGCTCGTTCGGTATCCAGCCGCCGCGGGCGGCCCCGGGACCCGAGACGGCCGGCGCTTGCCGTTGACGGGTTTCGCGGCGACGACGGCGTGGCGCTGCTGATCGCCGTGCTGATCTTGTTCGTGGTTTCGCTGCTCGGCGCTTCGGTGGTGACGCTGGGGCAGGTCGATCTTTCCCTGAGCGACAACTACCGCGCCAGCACGACGTCGTTCCATCTCGCGGAATCGGGGCTGCAGGCGACGGTGGCTGATCTGCGTGCCGACTACTACGCCGATTTGAACGATAACTGGCTCATCAACTGGGTCGATATCGCCGCCAACCCGCCGGCGGTGATCGATCCGTTCCCCGATCCCGCCGGCGCCATGATCAACGGCTACACGCTGACACCGGCCCTCGTGAATCCCGACCCCTACCCGGGCACGCCGTATGCCCTAGGCGGCTCGTCGGCATTCGGCGCCGGGTCGTACACGCGCATCATCTGGTTGCCCCCGGTCGTGTCCACGACCGGGCTGAAGCCGACGGTGACCATCCGCACTCGCGGAACCGGCACCGACCCGAACCAGGCCAACCCGTCGACTACGACCGTCGACGGCGTCGCCACCATCGATCTGCTGCTGCAGACTCCCTACAGCACCGGAATGTTCTTCGGATCGGGCAGCAACGGCGGTGATGTGCTCAAGGGGAACAACCTGCGGATCGCCGGCTCGATAATCGTCAGCGGTGACGGCAATACCAAATTCAAGTTGCTGGGCAGCTCGAAGATCGCCAACAACTACATCGGCATCGACGACCTAGCGAACGGACTCGGCGTGTTGGCGAGCAAGCTCCCCAACCTCGAGCCCGTCGACGTCAACGGCGAGGCAGTGCAAACACTCGAAACCGTGTTGCGTATCAAGGATGCGAATCTTCAAATGGGTGGGCAAGCGTCGATCGGTGAGCCCGACAGTACCGGCAACGGGTTCAAGGAAACCCTCGACGCGCTGTACACCGACGACCTCCCCAACGGCAACCAGGATATCTTCGTCGACACCAGCGGACCCTACGACCTGGGCGCTGACGTCGCGTTCCCGAGCCTCGACGCACCCTATATTGACCCCCAATCCGGGAGCGAGCACTCCAGTTTTCGAGCTTTCCTCAACAGCAACTCGTTCTCGCCGCCCGCGGTAAACGGCGATCTGGTGATCGACCAGAACATGGAAAGCTTCGAGTACGTCGACCCGGACGGCAAGGGCAGCATCGGCTGGGATGCCGAAACGGAGGTGCTCACCATCGACGGTGTCGTGAAAATCGATGGGCAGCTGAAGCTCGGCGCAACGGGCGATGCGGTGGAGGCCGAAGACGTATCCGTGATCAAGTACGAAGGCACCGGGGTGATCTGGGCCACCGACAAGATCGAGATCCATAAGGATGTCTACCCGGCCGGACAGTACCTCGAGGACGGGCCCGATCAGGATTCACTCGTCGACGGCAACCTCGGGCTCGTGTCGTCGACCGAGATCGAGATCCAATCCGGCGAGTCCAACCCCAACTTGAGGATCCTCGCCACCTTGTTCGCCGAGATCAAGGTGGCGGTCAAAGAACCGGCCAACATCGCAGGATCCGTGGTTACCTCGTTCTTCGAGGGCGACATCAACGGCCAAATCAACGTCTGGCATACTCCCAAGCTGAGCGCGCTCGCCCCCTTCGGCCTGCCCACGGCGGCCGGCATCACCAACATCGAAGTCTCGATCTCCGACTGGTTTCAGCGCCGCTAGTAGCCTGTAGCGGATGACCCGTTGGCGTCCGGCCGGCGCTTCCGCGACCCTCGGAATTTCGTCTGTTCTTGTCGTACTTCAGCGCGCCCGACCGTTAATGAGCGTGATGAAGACACGGAGATCTGAAAGCGGAGTCGAAAAGAAAGCGGCGTTGACCATTCGTAGTCACCCCGCCGTAAGGGTTCACACGGATGGCGCTCCGTTCATAAGGGTTCGTCCGCAGCGGGCCGGTTGTTACGATCGCTCTATGTCCAAGGATCCGCGCCCACCCCTTGGCGGGGCCGCCCGACGCCTGGCACACCTGCGTCCGGACCAGTCGGGGTCCGCCCTGCTAGTGACGGTCCTGGTGCTGTTCGTGGTGTCGATCCTCGGCACGACGGTGGTCAGCATGGGGCACACCGACCTGACGCTGAGCTCGAACTACCGCTCGAGCATCAACGCGCTGAACCTGGCCGATTCCGGCTTGCAGGCATCCGCCGCCGACCTACGCGCCGACTACTACATCGACCCGACCGACAACTGGCTGCTGGATTGGGTCAACACGGCATCGAGCCCACCGACCGTCGTGATGCCGTTTCCCGACGCCACCGGAACGCTCGTAAACGGCTACGCGCTCGCTGTGGGCACGCCGAGCCCGAATCCGTATCCCGGCACGCCGTACGACCTGGGCGGCGCCCAGGCGCTGGGCGGCGGAACATTTACACGCACGATCTGGCTGCCGCCGACGATCACCATGGAAAACGGCACCCCCGTGGTGAACATCCGGGTGCGCGCGGTCGGCCTCGACAGCAGCGTCGCAACGCCCGCCATAACGACATTGGACGGCGTGGTAGCGATCGATCTGGTCGACTCCAGCCCCTACACTACGGGCGCTTTCTTCGGCGACGGCAACAACGGCGACGTCATCCGGGGAGGCCCGGTTCGCATCGCCGGAGCGGTGGTCGTAATCGGCAACCCGGGCGCTCGGGGCGGTGGCGGCGGAAGAGGCTTCTTCGCCGGACGAAACACCCACCTCGACCTCGGCGACGGCTCCTCGATCGCCAACAACTATGCCGGCATTGACGACCCCGACTCGGGGCTCGGCATGCTGGCCGCCAAGCTCCCGGCACTTGATTCTATCGACTACAACGGCGAAGCGATCGAGTCGCTCAACGCCGCTCTGCACCTCAAGGACGCCACCGCCTCGACCGGCAGGAGCGGCCAAGTGGGCGCGCCCGATGCCGCCGGCAACGGTTACCAGGAAACCTTGAACGCCGTGTACTCCGACGTACCGGTGGCTTCTCGCAGCGACAACGTATACGCCGATACCATCGCCCCCTCCGACCTGGCGGACGATCTCGTGTTTCCCGGCTTGACGGCTCCCTACACCGATCTCAACACGGGCGCGTCGTACCCCAGCTTCGTCGATTTTCTGAATGCCAACTCGTACACGGCGATCACCGGCGGTGACGTGGTGATCGACGATTCAACGCCGAGCTTCGCCTACGTAGATCCGTCCGGTAACGGCAGCATGATCTGGGACGAGCCGACCGACACCTTGTTCGTAGACGGCATCGTCAAGATCAACGGAACGCTGTCGATCGGCAGTAGCGGCGGCGGTGGGCGCGGGCGGGGTGGCGGCGGCCGCGGGCGTGGCGGCGGTGGACGTGGCGGTGGAGGCGGTGCCGCGCTGAACACTGTCCTGTACGAAGGCACCGGCGTTATCTGGTCGACCGACGATATCGAGATCAACGCTGACCTGTATCCGGCCGGCCACTACGTCGAAGACGGCCCCGACGGCGACTCACTGGTCGACGGCAACCTCGGCCTCATCGCCTCCGACGAGATTCGCATCGACGCCGCCGCCGGCAACCGCAACGTGCAAATCATGGCCACGCTGTTCGCCGAGAACCGCGTCATGGCGCGAGTCCGCACCAACATCGCCGGCTCCGTCGTTACCAACGCGTTGATCGCCAACCGTCGCGGCGGCGTGAACATCTGGCACGTCCCGGCGCTCGGCGCCATGTCGCCCAACGGCATGCCGGTAGGCATGATGTTCGCCGACATCGACGTCGCCATCGAGGAGTGGTTCCAGCGCCGCTAGCAGGCGGTGGTGGAAGTGCGATCGGTCCGGTTACGCCGCCAAGCTTGCCGTGGCCCGGGCTGCTAACATTCGCTGCATGCTGAAACGTTGCCTCGTCCTGCTCACGCTGGTCGCGCTGGTCGCGCCGGCGATCAACGCCGCCCAAGACGCCGGCCCCACCACGGTTTTTCTGGTACGCCATGCGGAAAAGGCGGCGCAACCGGTTGACGACCCGCCCCTCACCGCCGCCGGACGCGAACGTACCGAGGTGCTGGTGCGAACCCTTGCCGAGGCCGGCGTTACGGCGATTTATTCGTCGGAATACCAGCGCACGCGGCGCACCGTAGAACCCCTGGCCATGGCACTTGGACTCGAGGTCGTCGAGCTCCCGGGCGCCGACTTCGAGGGGCTGGCGCGGCGCATCAAGAGCCGGAATGCCGGCGGCGTGGTCGTGGTCGCCGGCCACAGCAACACGGTGCCGGAGATCATCGAAGCACTCGGCGCCGGGCACGTCGCACCGATCGACGACAACGAGCACGACAACCTCTACGTCGTGACGATCGAAACAGGCGGCTCGGCCCGTGTCATCACACTGAAATACGGCGCTCCCAGCTAGCGTGTAGCCGGTTTCAACACGAGACGATGGGCGGCGCCCTGCTCCACGGC
>CBDUXW010000044.1:0-11566 GCA_965371275.1 uncultured bacterium
GCGCCGACCAACGACCCGGCGATGATCAGCACGCTGTTGTTCAGCACCCAGCCGTGTCCGGCGGCCGCCAGACCCGAGTACGAATTGAGCAACGCGATCACCACCGGCATGTCGGCGCCGCCGATCGGGATCACCAGCATGATGCCGAGCAGCGCCGCGAACCCGCACATCAACCAGAACCCGATCGACGTATCGGGCTGCGCCACCAGCCAGGCACTGAGCCCCAAGGAAGCGAGGAACAACGCCGCGTTCATTACGTGGCGGCCGGGCAGCAAGACCGGCTTGTCGGAGATCCACCCCTGTAGCTTCAAGAAGGCAACGGCGCTTCCCGTGAAGGAGACACCGCCGATGAGGCCCGACATCGCCGCGGCGGTGGTGAATTGAAACGAAATCTCCTCGACGAAACCGCCCTTGAGCGCCTCCTCGAGCGCGGCGCCGACAGCGAGCGCCGAAGCACCGCCACCGAAACCGTTGAAGATAGCCACCACCTGGGGCATGTCGGTCATCGGCGCCCGGTAGGCCATCAAGGCGCCCACGAAGCCGCCGGTCACCAGCCCGACGATGATGACCCGGAAGTCGATGATGCGGTGGTCCAGGAGCGTCACCACGATGGCGATGAGCATCGCCAGCGAGCCCAGCAGATTGCCGCGCACGGCCGTGCGCGGATGCGTCAGCCCCTTCAGTCCGAAGATGAACAGCACCGCGGCGATCAGGTACCACAGGTTGATGAGAGCTTCGGACACTTAGTCGTCGTCTCCCCTGCTGCGGAACATCTCCAGCATCCTGTGCGTGACCAGGAACCCGCCGACCACGTTGGCGGTCGCCATCGCCACGGCGATGAAACCTAGAATCGTGGTAAACGTGGTCAACTGCGCACCCGAGGTCACCAACGTGCCGACCAGTGTGATCCCGGAAACCGCGTTGGCCCCCGACATCAATGGCGTATGCAGCAGTGGCGGCACCTTGTTGATGATCTCGAAGCCGACGAACAGCGCCAGGACGAAGATCGTCAAAGCGGCGACAAAGACTTCCATCAGTCGTTGCTCCTCTCTCGGGCCGCGCCCAGCGCCTCCCGAACGCGCTCGTTCACAACCTCGCCGCCGTGCGTCACCATCGACTCCTTGATGATCTCGTCGTCGAGATCGACGATGAGCTCGCCGTCCTGCACGAGGTTCAAGATGAACTCCGAGACGTTCTTGCCGTACATCTGGCTGGCGTGCGTCGGCACCGTGGCAGGCAGGTCGACGGGCCCCATGATGGTTACGCCGTGCGCCTCGATCGTCTGGCCCGCCTGGGTCAGCTCGCAATTGCCGCCGGTTTCCGCCGCCAGGTCGACGATTACCGAGCCCGCAGCCATCGCCCGCACCATGTCCTCGGTCACGAGCACCGGGGCGACCTGGCCGGGCACCGCGGCGGTGGTGATCACCACATCGTTGGCCGCCACGGCGCCGGCCATCAAGTCGCGCTGCTTGCCGTAGAACTCCTCGTCCATCTGGATGGCGTAGCCACCGGCGTCCTCCGCGCCGCCCGTATCGAGATCGACCTCGAGAAAGTCGGCTCCGAGGCTCTCGACCTGCTCTCTGACCGCCGGGCGAATGTCGTAGCCCACGACGACAGCCCCGAGCCGGCGCGCGGTGGCGATGGCCTGCAGCCCGGCGACGCCGGCGCCGACCACGAGCACCTTCGTCGGCGCCAACGTGCCGGCGGCGGTGATCATCATCGGGTACATCTTGCCGAGGGCCGCAGCGGCCAGCAGCACGGCCTTGTATCCGGCGACCGTGGCCATCGACGACAGCGCGTCCATCGACTGGGCCCGGCCGATGCGCGGCAACAGCTCGAGCGCAAACGAGGTGACACCCTGGCTGGCGAGCTGCTGTACGACGGCGAGGCTGTGCAACGGATCGAGCAGGCCGATGAGGATCTGACCGTCGCGCATGCCGGCCGCATCGAAGCCGCTGCCGTTCCCTGCCGGCGGGCCGATGCACACCATCACGTCGGCGGCCGCCAGCAGCTCGCTGGAATTATCAACGAAGCGGGCGCCTCGCGATTCGTACTCGGCATCGGGGAAGCCGGCCGCCGCGCCGGCGCCGCGTTGGACGACGACGTCGATTCCGGCCTTCGCAAGCGCGCCCACCGAGGCGGGGACGAGCGCCACCCGGCGCTCTACGGCAGTGCCCTCGGCTGAGACCCCGACAATCATCCGCACCCTGGTCGGTGAGAAAGCCGCCCTACCATAGGGCTGCGGCGAAATGCGGTCAAGGGGTCAGGCGGCACGGCGCCGGCGAAGCTCCCACCAAACAACCACTACCACCGTCAGCGCCGACAGCGCGACGATCGAAGTGAGCAACGGCGTCAACCACCAGGCATCGAGGTGGTAGCGCAGCGGAATGAACAGACATACCGGCGCCAAAGCCATCACCACCCAGGCCCACATCCACAGCGCAATGAAGCGCAGCGCCACCCATCCCCACAGCGACCCGAACAACATGATGGCCCAGAAGCGGGGTAACGGCGCGGCAGCGCGCAGCATGTATTCGTCGGGGCCGAGCACCAGGGCGATCACCACGACCGCACCGATCAGGTCCCACACCACGAATAGAACTTTGCGGTTTGTTCGTATCCAGCTCTCAACCTCGGCTCGGGTCGTCATGCACGGCATTCTAGCCGAGGCAGCAGCCGAAATCGGACGCGATTCCGTCGCCGAGCCCGACGGCGATGGGGCGCGGCGAGACGGTCCCGACGCTGTCGGCTTTCGTCGCCGCCGAGTTTAGGGCACAATTGTCGACATGAGAGTCTGGATTACCAGACAAGCGGCTGCTCCGGTCCCCGAGTTGTCCTCCGGCCGCCTCCTCCGACACTCGACACTGCCGACCAACGAGGCTCGAGGCGAGCCTGACGAAGGGAGCTGACGAGTGGCCCGAGGAATCGTTGTGCTGGAGCAGGATCGCTGCAAGGCCTGCGGACTCTGCATCGACATCTGCCCGCCGCGCATCCTTCGACTCTCCGACACCGCGTTCAACGCCAAGGGTTACCCCCCGATCGAGGTGACGGAGATGGACGACTGCACGGGCTGTTCCGTATGTGCGGTGATCTGCCCGGACATCGTGTTCACCGTTTATCGCCAAAGACCGCAGTCTCGGCAACTCGCCGGGGCGGCCTAGGAGGGTTGCGATGGCGCTCGAGCTCATCAGCGGCAACAACGCCATCGCCGAGGCAGCGATCCGTGCCGGAGTCGAGGCGTTTTTCGGCTACCCGATCACCCCGCAAACGGAGGTGCTGGAACGTTTCGCGAAACGGATGCCGGAAGAGGGCCGCGTCTTCCTGCAGGCGGAGAGCGAGCTGGCGTCCATCAACATGGTCTACGGGGCCGCCTGCACCGGCGTCCGCGTGATGAGCTCATCGTCGAGCCCCGGAATCAGTCTCATGCAGGAGGGACTTTCCTACATCGCTTGCTCCGAGGTACCGGCGGTCATCGTCAACATCATGCGTGGCGGGCCCGGCCTCGGGAACGTCCAGCCATCTCAGTCCGACTACTTCCAGGCGGTCAAGATGGCGGGCCACGGCGACTTCCACATGATCGTCCTGGCGCCGGCGAGCGTGCAGGAAGCGATCGACCACGTGGTGCTCGCCTTCGACCTGGCCGACAAGTACCGCACCCTCGTGATGGTCGCCGCCGATGGCACGGTCGGCCAGATGATGGAGCCGGCGGAGCTACCGCCCTTCCGACCGCTGCGCACGGAGGACGAGCGCGCCGAGTGGGCGCTGACGGGGGCACAAGGCAGGCCTCCCAACATCATCACGTCGCTCTTTCTGGGCGCCGAGAACCTCGAGCGTGTCAACCTCCGGCTGCAGGAGAAGCTCGCCACCATCGCCGCCGACGAGGTGCGCTGGACGGAGCTCGAAACCGACGACGCCGAGATCTTGCTGGTGGCCTTCGGCACGATGGGCCGCGTCTGCCAGAACGTGGTCCGCGAGGCGCGGATGCAGGGCCTGAAGGTGGGGCTACTGCGGCCGATCACGCTGTGGCCGTATCCCGAGGCCCGGCTGGCCGAGCTGGCCGCGCAGGTCGACGGTGTCCTCGTTGTCGAGATGAACGCCGGCCAGATGCTCGAGGACGTCGAACGCACCGTCGCCGGACGATGCCCGGTCCGCTTCCATGGGCGCATGGGCGGCATCATCCCGTTACCCGATGACATCTACCCCGACCTCGAAGCGCTGGTAAGCGAGGTGTCACGCCAGACGGAAGGTGTTGTATGAACCCAGTCGCCATCCCCGAGGTCGAGATCCCCGACAACATGGAGTTGGTGTACACGCGGCCCGAGTCGCTCACGAAAGTCGACACCCACTATTGTCCCGGCTGCACCCACGGCACCATCCACCGGCTCCTTGCCGAGGTGCTCGACGAGCTCGGCGTGCGGGAACAGACGCTCGGCTTCGCCCCCGTAGGCTGTTCCGTGCTCGCCTACAACTATTTCAATGTCGACATCGCGCAGGCCGCCCACGGCCGGGCGCCGGCCATGGCCACCGGCGCCAAGCGCACCAACCCCGATAAAGTCGTATTCACCTATCAGGGCGACGGCGACCTGGCGGCCATCGGCACCGCCGAGATCATTCACGCGGCCAACCGCGGCGAGCTGTTCACCACGGTGTTCGTCAACAACGCGATCTACGGGATGACCGGCGGCCAGATGGCGCCGACGACCCTGGCCGCACAGGTAACGACTTCGAGCCCCACGGGCCGCGATGTCGAACACGACGGTTTCCCCATGAAGATGGCGGAGCTGCTGGCGACATTGCCCAGCGCCGCCTACGTCACCCGGCAGGCCGTGCTCGACGTTCGCGGCATCAAGAAAGCGCGCAAGGCCCTCAAGCTGGCATTCGAAGCGCAGATTGCCGGGCTCGGCTTCACCATGGTCGAGATTATCTCGAGCTGCCCGGTGAACTGGCACATGGAGCCTACCGAGGCCCTGGAATGGGCCAAGGACAACATGCTGCCGTACTTCCCCGTGGGCGATGTGAAAGTTTCCGACGAGGTAACGGCCCTACGGGAGGGCGCAAGCTAATGCAGCAGGAAGTGATCATTTCCGGATTCGGCGGCCAGGGCACCCTGTTTGCCGGGCAGGTGTTGGCGTTCGCGGCGATGGACTCGGGCCGGCAGGTCACCTGGATTCCCTCCTACGGCCCCGAGATGCGCGGCGGCCGGGCGCGCTGCACCGTGATCGTCTCCGACGATGAGATCGGGGCTCCGCTGGTGAAGCGTCCGAGCGCCGCCATCGTGCTCAACATCCCTTCGATGGAATACTTCGAGCCGTTGATCAAGCCGGGTGGAGTGCTGGTGGCCAACGCCTCGCTGGTTCCGGCGCAGAGCGATCGCGATGATATCGACGCCTTCCACGTGCCGGCCACGGATATGGCGGCCAAGCTGGGCGACCGGCGGGTAGCCAACTCGATCTGCTTGGGGCTGCTTGCCGAAGCCACCGGGGTCGTCGATGTCGATGCGCTGCTCGAAGCGCTCACCGAGCATTTGCCGGAGCGCCATCGCGATCTGTTGCCGCTCAACCACGAGGCGTTGCGCACGGGGGCGTCACTGGCCCACGCATGAGTTCTGGGCGCTGCCTCAGAGCATCTTCACCCACGGGCAGCGGGGGTGCGCTCTCGCGAACAGCAACGGGTCGGCGGTGATCAGGTCGCAGCCCAGGTCGCGGGCCAGCAGCACGAAGGTCGCGTCCGATGGCGCAATCCCGTCGCGGAAGCCGAGGGCGAGGGCGCGCGGCAGGAGCTCCTCCCAACCGACCACCGAGAGCGGCAACGCCCTGAGCGCTGCCCATACGCTCAGCGCCTCGGTGTCGCCCAGGCCGCGACTGCGGCGCTCGCCGAAGATGTCGGCCAACTCGTACAACAGCGACGACGGCACGACGACCCGGCACATGCCGTCGGCGAGCTCGTCCAGATAGCGATCGGCCCGCTCGCTGCCCGTCTCCTGGAGGAACCACTTGGCAACGACACTGGTATCCAGAACGCGGGTGATCATCGTCGATCACGCGACCGGCGCACGGTTGCCGTGCTGTCGGGCATCGGGCCGATGACGTCGCGCAGGCGGCGGATGCGCTCGACAACCTCGCGCGGGCTCTCGCTCATGCCGAGGCTCTTCTTGAGCGCCCGTCTCACAAGCTCCGACACCGACGTGTTGGTCTTGCCGGCCTCGAGCTTGAGGCGCTCGTGCAGGTCCTCATGGAGCATCAGGTTGACCCGCTTTAACCCATAGGACACGGGGCTCTCCTCGGACTCAGACGGCCGGTTACACACGCTACACACCGAATGTTCTCGAATGGTTTGCCGTCGACCTTAAACAAGGATATATGAGTAAGTTATCTGATTAAAGCGATGAAGATCACCGCCAAAGTGGCCGGCAGCCTCAACGTAGCCGGGCGCCACCCAACCCGGGCCGTGAGAGCTGCTGGACGGTGACCAAGGAGGCTGCCTCATGACCCGGGCACAGTCGATTGTCATTGATGAAGCTCGCTGGGAACGCATCGTCGAACTCACCGGAGAGGCTGCCAGCGAGTGCCTCCAGTGCGGTGACTGCACCGTCCTGTGTCGGTGGGGGTTGTTCGACGCCGGCGGTCCCGACATGCTGGCGCTATTGCGCAACGCCCAGCTCGGCGGCGACGGCAACCCGGCGCTCGAAGCGGCCCTCTGGCGCTGCGCCACCTGCGGCTCGTGCGAGCCACCCTGCCAACGGGGAGTACAGACCTCCGATATCGTCGTCGGGCTGCGTAGCCTGGCGTACGAGGAAGGCCGCGCCCCGCACCGGATCGAGGTCGTACTCGACAACCTGCGGCGTACCGGCGATCCGGAAGCAGCCGCGTCGGCGACTCCGGCTTCCTGGGCAACCGAGCTCGATACCGCAGCGGCGGACAGTGCGTCCTGCCTCGTCTACTTCGGGTCGGCTACCTGCAACGACCCGCGCATGCAGCGCATCGCCCGCGCCTTCGCCAGCGTTCTGCACGCCGCCGAGGTGGAATTCAGGGCATTCAACGACGAGCCGGACTCCGGATCGGTCGTCCGGCTCCTCGGCGCGCAGCAGTATCTCGAGGGACTCATCGACGCCAACCTCCGGGAGTTCGCGGACCTGGGCGTGCGCGAGATCGTCGCCACCAGCCCCTACGACTACGACCTGTTTCGCCGCATCTATCCCGCATATGGCGACGGGTTCCGTGTCTTTCATGCCACCGAATACCTGGATCAGCTCCTTCGCTATGAGTCCCTCAGCTTCGGACTCGAGCTCGACGAGCCCCGTTGGGCCGTGTACCACGACCCCTGTTACCTCGGCCGGCAGCATTCCGTGTTCAACGCGCCACGCCGCGTCCTGAACGCCATGCCCGGCCTCGAGCTGCTCGAGTTCAGCGAGGCCCGAGAGGAGGCCGCCTGCTGTGGCGGCGGCGGCGCCCGGCTGTGGCTGGAGCCGGACGCCGGGGACGGATTTGCCGATCAGCGGGTCCTCGAGGCGAAGGAGCAGGGGGCGGATCTGATCGTAACGCCATGTCCGTATTGCATCCGGATGTTCGAGGCCAGCATCGCCAAGCTGAGCATCGACGGTCTCGATGTGCGTGACGTCGTCGAGCTCGCGGCGGCCTGGTGGCCCTATGCGCCCGCTGGAGACGAGGACTCGACCTTCAACACCTACAACATCGGTTAACCCAGAGCCAGGAGCACCCGATGGAACTTTGGCGGCGGCCGCTAGACGCTGACTCGCTCGTCGTGCCCCGCGGTCAGGTGTACGTCATCACCGAGCGGTGCAAGGGGTGTGAGTTCTGCGTCGACTATTGCCCGATAGACATTCTCGTGATGTCGACGAGATTCAACGGTAAGGGGTACCACACGCCCGAGGTCATCGAGGGCAGTGTCTGTGTGAACTGCAAGCTCTGCGAAATCATCTGTCCGGAGTTTGCGATCTACTCCCTGGAAGGTAGCGAGCTGGAACAATGAGCGAAGACCGGGCGGTGCTGACCGGCGAGCACTTCATCAGCGGCGATCTGGCCTGCGCCGAGGGAGCTCTCGCCGCCGGCTGCCGCTTTTTCGGCGGCTATCCGATCACCCCGGCCACCGAGGTCGCCGAGCGCATGGCCCGGCGACTTCCCGAGGTCGGGGGCGTCTACATCCAGATGGAAGACGAGATCGCGTCGATGAACGCGATCCTGGGAGCCTCGTGGGCAGGAAAGAAGTCCATGACCTCGACCTCCGGGCCGGGGTTCAGCCTGATGATGGAGAACCTCGGCCTCGGCATCATGCTCGAGACCCCCTGTGTGGTGGTCAACGTGCAGCGCGGCGGCCCGTCGACGGGCCTCCCTACCCTGGTCGGCCAGGCCGACATCATGCAGGCGCGATGGGGGTCGCACGGCGACTACGAGATCATCGCGCTGGCTCCGACCTCTCCCCAGGACTGCTTCGACCTCACAATCAAGGCGTTCAACCTCTCGGAGAAGTACCGCGTCCCCGTGCTGCTCATGGCCGACGAGGTCGTCGGGCACATGACCGAGAGGGTCATCATTCCGCCGGCGGATGAGATCGAGGTCATCGACCGCAAGAAATTCACCGGCCCACCCGAAGATTACCTACCGTTCCGGGCCGACGCGGACCTGGTACCGCCGATGGTGGCGGTGGGCGAAGGCTACCGGATCCACGCCACCGGGCTGACCCACGATGAACGGGGTTACCCGGCGATGACCGCCGAGGCGCAGGAGCCACTCGTGCACCGGCTGATCGACAAGATCCGCAGCAACGTGGACGACATCTCGATGGTGGATGAGAGGCACCTCGCCGATGCGGAGGTCGTGGTGGTTTCGTACGGAATCTCGGCGCGCATCTCCTATCGTGCCGTCGAGCTGGCCCGCGACGCCGGCATCCGCTGCGGGTTGTTGCGACTGGCAACCGTGTGGCCGTTTCCCGAGCAGAGGATCCGCGACCTGGCCCTACAGACGACCGCATTCGTGGTGCCCGAGATCAACTGCGGGCAGCTCGTACTCGAGGTCGAGCGCTGCGCCGGCGGCAACGCCGAAACCATCCTCGTCGGCCACGCCGGCGGCCATGTGCACGAACCGCGAGAAATTGTCGACGTCATCGAGGCGGCCGCCGCCGGCCACCGCCCGGCGGCAAAGGAGAAGGCTTATGCCCACTGAGCGCGCACTCCCGGAGAAGGCCCTGCCGCCTCATCCGATGGCCGGTCTCCTGCGCGACGACCGCCTACCGCATATCTGGTGCCCCGGCTGCGGCCTCGGCACCTCCCTGACCAGCTTCATCATCGGGATGCAGGAATCCGGCATCGACCTGGACAAGACCGTGGTGGTTTCAGGTATCGGCTGCGCCGGCCGCGTTGCCGGCTACGTCAACCTCGACTCGTTTCACACCACGCACGGGCGGGCGTTGCCGTTCGCCACCGGGCTGAAGCTCGGCAACCCCGACCTCAACGTGATCGTGTTCAGCGGCGACGGTGACCTGAGCTCCATCGGCGGCAACCATTTCATCCATGCCGCCCGGCGCAACATCGACATCACCGTCATCTGCTCGAACAACTTCATCTACGGGATGACCGGCGGGCAGGGCGGCCCCACCACGCCGGTCAGCGCCCGCAGCACCACCACCCCGTACGGCTGCTTCGAGCGGCCGTTCAATCTCCCCAACCTGGCCGCCGCCAGCGGCGCCGTGTACGTAGCCCGCTGGACGACGCTTCACGTCCGCCGCATGACCAAGGCGATCGAGGAAGCGGTCGCCAAGCCCGGATTCACCTTCGTCGAGATCATCTCGCAGTGTCCGATCACCTACGGCCGCAAGAACAAGCTGGGCGACGGCCTGCAGATGTTGAATTACTTCCGTGACAACAGCGAGATCAAGCACGGCGCGCTTCCCGCCGAGGTCGACATTGAGCTGGGCGGCAAGATCGTGGTCGGCAAGTTCCTCGATATCGAGCGGCCGACCTACCACGAATTGATGAAGCAGCAGCTCGCCCACCTGGCGCCGGGGCGCAACAGATCCAGAGTTCCGACCGAGCCGGTGACCGCGGAGGCCTGAGATGGAGCAACTCGAGATCAGGGTTTCAGGCTTCGGCGGGCAAGGGATCATCCTGGCCGGCTACGTCATCGGCAAGGCGGCGGCGATTTACGAGCACAAAGAAGCGACGATGGCTCAGGCCTACGGCCCCGAGGCCAGGGGCAGCGCCTGTAGCTCGCAGGTGATCGTGTCCGACTCTCCGATCCATTACCCCTACGTGATCAACTCGGAAATTCTCGTGTGTATGTCGCAGGAGGCGCACGACAAATTCGCCGGCGAGCTGCGCCCGGGAGGCACCATGCTGGTCGACGAGACCCTGGTGCAAACCGGGGGGCCCCGGGACGACGCCGCCGAATACACGATCCCCGCCACTCAGATCGCCGAGGATCTCGGTAAAAAGATCGTCGCCAACATCGTCATGCTCGGGTTCTTCACCGCCGTCACCCGCATCACGTCGCGCAAGTCGATGCGCAAAGCGGTGGCGACGTGCGTGCCGAAGGCCGCCCTCGACCTCAACCTCGAGGCCTTCGACAAGGGATACGAGTACGGGACGAGTCAGGTCGGGGAAGCATGACGACCGCCTCCCCGCAGCTCCAACAGGCAATGAAAGACAGCAACAGCCTGTGGTGTCTGGAGTGCGGCAAGTGCACCGCCAACTGCCCGATCTCGCGCCACAACGGCGGCTATTCGCCGCGCCGGATCATGGGCATGGCGCTCACCGGCGACCGCGAGCCGCTGCAGTCGGACGTATCGCAATGGTCGTGCCTGGCCTGCGGCATGTGCGAGCCGCGATGCCCCGCCGGCGTCGGCTTCAGCAGCCTGCTGCAACGAGTACGCGGCGAAACCCTGCCTGAGAAAAAGAGCTGGCCGAGCTGCACCCACGGCGGCACGCTGCGCGCGCTGATGCGCAAGATGGCGGCGCCGGACATGGAGCAAAACCGCCTGCAGTGGGTCGACGACGACCTGGAGATCGCCGAGACCGGCGACGTGCTGCTGTTCGTCGGCTGCGCGCCGTACTACAACGCCTACTTCAAGTACCTCGACGTCGACACACTCGCCAGCACCCGCAGCGCCATCAAGATTCTCAACCACGTCGGCATCGCACCCGTAGTGCTGAGCGACGAGCGTTGCTGCGGCCACGATCTGCTGTGGGTGGGCGACGGCGACAATTACGAAAAGCTCGGCGCCTTGAACATCGAGGCGATCGCCGCCAGCGGTGCAAAGACAGTGATCACCGCCTGCGCCGAATGCTACCGGACGCTCAAGATCGATTACCCCCGAGATTTCGGCGAGCAGGAGTGGGGCGTGCAGCACATTTCCGAGCTCATCGCCGAGAAGGTAGACGCCGGCGAGATCGAGTTCGCCGCCGCCGACACCGAGGCAATCATGACCTATCAAGACCCCTGCCGGTTGGGACGTCACTCCGGGATCTACGAGGAGCCGCGAGCCGTCCTCGAGGAGATACCGGGGCTGCAGCTCGTCGAGATGGACAGAAATCGTGAGGGATCACTCTGCTGTG
>CBDUXW010000045.1:0-11479 GCA_965371275.1 uncultured bacterium
CTTGGTGCAGCCGCGCGCCACCTCGATCATCGCGCGGTCGGCAAACTCCGATTCGGGCGTCATGATCACCGTCGCGGCCACGGAATCGATGCCGCCGAAGCGCGCTCGCACCTTGCTGACCGCGGGTGGAATGCCGGCTGTGGCGTGCAGCGCGGCGAACCGCGGCACGCCGGTGTGCGGGTCACGGTCGGCGTACGCCGGTTCGTATAGCGAGGGCACGTAGAAGCCCGGTAGCCGGGCGAGGCGCTCCAAGAGGTCCTTGCGGCTGCTCCCGGCGGTGTCCAGCACGGTGTCGATCAGGGGGCCGACAAGTTCTTCGCCTTCGCCGACGCAGCACACGTCGAGAAACGGCGCCACCGGTTCCGGGTTGATCGACACGGTGGCGCCGCCCATCACGATCAAAGGGTGGCTGTCGTCGCGGTTCGTGGCCCGTAGCGGCAAGCCGGCGAGACTCAGGAGGGTCAGCACATTGGGATAGTCGTTTTCGAACGAGGCGGAGAAGGCGATGACGTCGGCGTCGGCGACGGGTCGCTGGCTTTCGATCGTCAGCAGCGGCGTGCCGCGACGTCGGTGTAGCTCGAGGTCTTCAGGATCGGGTAGAAAGGCGCGCTCACAGCACACCTCGGGGTAGGCGTTCAACAGCCGATAGATCGTGTGCACGCCCAGATTGCTCATCCCCACCGCGTAGGTGTTCGGGTAGGTGAGAACGATGCGAAGGCGTCCACCCTGGTTGGGCCCGACCAGACGGGTCTCGGCCTGCGCCCGCCGTTGCAGGCGCTGCGGGAGGCTCAGCTGCATTCGAGGAGCGTACTACTCCTCGCTACTGATCGGCAGGTCCTGCGTGCGCAGGAAGGTCGGCACGTCGAGGTCCTCCTCGATCGCCCCGGCGAGGGCCTGGGGCGCCGCTTCGTCGGCGTCGCCGTTGCCGGGGCGATAGAAATGCCCGGCGTCCGAAGCGCTCTCCAGGTGGCCGGCGCTCGCCTCTCCCGTCGCCACACGCGACTGGAACGGGGTTGCGGCTTCAAAGCCGGTGGCGATGACGGTTACCTTGACGGCGTCGCCGAGGGTTTCGTCGATGACGGCGCCGAAGAGGATGTTGGCGTCGTCGTCGGCCGCCTCGTAGATGATCGATGCCGCGTCACTAACCTCGTGGAGCGTCATATCGGCGCCGCCGGTGATGTTGATCAGCACGCCGCGCGCCCCGTCGATCGACGTATCTTCGAGCAACGGGCAGGAAATGGCGGCCGTCGCTGCCTGCAAGGCGCGTCCCTCACCGCGCTGCGTAGCGGTACCCATCATTGCCATTCCCATGCCCGACATGACCGTGCGCACGTCGGCGAAATCGAGGTTGACGAGGCCCGGCACGAGAATCAGGTCGGCGATGCCTTGAACGCCTTGGTGCAGCACCGCATCGGCGACGGCGAAAGCCTCCACGAGGGGTGTATCCGGGCCGACCGTGGCCAGCAAGCGATCGTTGGGAATCGAGATCAGTGTGTCGACGGCATCCTGCAGCTCGTGATGGCCCTGCTCGGCCTGATGCATGCGGCGTCGACCTTCGAAGCGAAACGGCCGGGTGACGACGGCGACAGTAAGAGCTCCGAGCTCTGTGGCCAGCCTGGCGATGACCGGGCCGGCGCCGGTGGCCGTGCCGCCGCCCAGGCCGCCGGTGACGAACACCATGTCGGCGCCCTCGAGCACGTCGACAATCTCTTCGGTGCTTTCCAGCGCTGCCTGGCGGCCGATTTCGGGGTTGGCGCCGGCGCCGAGCCCGCGCGTGAGGTTGACGCCAAGCTGCAACTTGATGGGCGCATCGTTGGATTTCAGCGCCTGCAGGTCGGTGTTCGCGGCGACAAAATCGACGCCCTCGAGGCCGGCGCTCATCATCCGACTGATGGCGTTGCCGCCGCCGCCGCCGACACCGACGACCATGATGTGGGCGCCGGGCAGGTTTGAAGCGTTCCGTTTCGCGCTGCTGGACGAGGTGGACGCGGGCGTGCTTTCGACGATCTTCGCGGCGGTCGGCTTGGAAGTTTTGGCCTTGGCGGCGGCCGGTTCGGAGACCTCGGCTTTGGCGGCGGCCGGCTCGGAAGCCTGGCCCTTGGCAGCGGCCGGCGCGGAATCTTCGGCCTTGCCAGCAGCCGGTGTTTCCTTTTTGGCGGATGTTGCCGCCGCCGCCTTCGCCTTCGCTTGTTGCTGCAGCTCTTCGTGAAGCCCCGGCTGCCAGCCCTTCGGTTCGTCTGCCGTCATGCGAAGATCTCCTTCGTAACCGTCGGTGGTGAGCCCAAATGTATCCCGGGAGCTTTCAGAGTCAACCCGAGTCGTATCAGAACAAGTCACCGAACCAGCGGCCGAATTGGCCTTTGACCCGGTCGAGCATGCCGCCGCCGCCGGGGGCGAAATATGGCACCACGTCGCGGTTGTAATGGCCGTACAGAGCCAGCCCTACCGCGGTGGAGTAGATCGGGCTCGAAACGATGTCAACCAGGCCCTCGACGCCGCTCGGTTGCCCCATGCGCACCGGTAACCCGAAGCGCCTCTCGGCCAGTTCCGGCAAGCCTTCCAGCAACGAGCCGCCGCCCGTCAGCACGAGGCCGGCGTTGAGCTCGTCGAGGTAGCCGGCGCGGGCGATTTCGTCGGCCACCATGTCGAGGATCTCGATCGCCCGCGGCTGCAGGATCTCGCACAGCCGGCTGCGCGGAAGCAGGCGTGGCCCGCGACCGCCGATTCCAGGGGCTTCGATGGTCTGTTCGGGGTCGACGAGGCCGGCTTCGACACAGCCATGGCGGCTTTTCAGGATTTCGGCCTCGTCGATCGGCGTGCTGAGCCCGACGGCGATGTCGTTGGTGAAATGGTCGCCACCGGCCGGCAAAACGGCAGAATGGCAGACGCCGCCCTCGACGAGGCAGATGACGTCGGTGGTGCCGCCGCCGATGTCGACGAGCGCGACGCCGAGCTCGCGCTCATCATCGGTCAAGACGGCCTCGTTCGAGGCCAGTTGCTCCAGAACCACGGCGTGGGCCTCGATGCCGGCCCGATTGACGCAGGTTACGAGCGTCTGGATCGCCGACAATGCGCCGACGACCAGGTGCACGTCGACCTCGAGGCGGCTGCCCGACATGCCGAGCGGATCGACGATATCGGATTGCTCGTCGACGGTGAACTCGCGCGGCAACAGGTGCAGCAGCTCGCGGTCGGGTGGCAGCTCGAGCGCCCTCGAGGCGTCGATCACGCGGCGAATGTCCTCTTCGGTGATCTGCCGTGCCCGCCCATTTACGGTGACGGCGCCGCGGCTGTTGAAGCCGCGGATGTGGGCCCCCGCAACGCCGACGTATGCTCGATCGACGCTGGTTCCGGCCATCAGCTCGGCCTCTTCGATCGCTGCTTTGACACTTTCGACCGTGGCGTCGACGTCGACGACAGTGCCCTTGCGCTGGCCACTCGACGCCGACAGGCCGACGCCGATGATCTCGAATGTACCGTCGTCGGTGGGCTCACCGATGACGGCGCAGACCTTGGTGGTGCCGACGTCGAGCCCAACGATATAAGGATCGTGCCGCGCCACCGTTCGCTCCTACTCGGTTTCGATGTCCAGCGGCCGGACGACGAGCATATCGGCGTACCGGGCGTCGATCGTCGACGGGACTTCGGGAGGACTGGCGCGCAGCAGGCTACGCACCGCGGAGAGCTTGGCGTCCATGCGGCTCTCGTCGCCGACCACAATTTCGAGCGTCGCCGGGATCGAAACCAGCACGACCCCCTTGGCGTCGACCCGCAAGTGCCCGAGGGGCCGCGACAGGGCGCCGCCGTCGCCGAGCCAGTCGAGGATCGCCAGCGCCGAACGCAGGCGGCTGCCATAGGTCGCATGGTCGGTGAGGCGTTGGCCGGGAGCCGTGCCGAGATCGCCGTCACCCGGAATCCTGATTTGCCGGAGGCGAATACGCGGATCGACGAGATCGAGGACGACGCCCTCGGCATCGACGACATACTGCCGCGTGGCGGTGACGATGCGGACGCTGGGTTGGCGAGCCTCGATGCTGACCACCAGACCGTCGGGCAACACGCGCCGGATCGCGGCGCTGCGGACGCGGGGAAGGCTTGCGATTTCGAGGCGTAGGGAGTCGACGTCGAAGGCGAGAAGATTCTGGCCGTACGCCGGCTTGACCCTCGCGCGCACCGGTTCGATAAGCATGCTGGGTACCTGGTGCAAGGTGACGCTCTGTATCGCGAGGGCCGGCGACGTCAGAGCCTCTGTGTACGCGTAATGCGCGCCGTAGACAACGGCTGCGAGACCGCCCACCACGACGATCGCGCGGATCATAGCATGCACCAAGGGTCGGCGACGCAGCGCCGGACGGTTCTTGACACGGCGCATGAATTGCGGCGAAACGCTGCGAAATCCCGACGACGCGGAGGTCGCCCCGAGCCGATGATTGCGGCGCCGGGCGTAGTAGGCGCGGCGCGTGCGACGGGGTGCGGAGCTGCCCCGGCGAAAGCTCTCGTTCACCATCTGTGAATCTCCTCTTCGAGTTCGACCCCGAGGGTTTCGCGCACCGTCCCCGCAGCACGTGCGATGAGGGCGTCGATATCGGCCGCCGTGGCATGTCCACGGTTGATCAGGAAATTGCCGTGCACTTCCGAAATCTCGGCGTCGCCGACGCGCAGGCCCTTGCAACCGGCCTTATCGATGAGCATTCCGGCCGCCGTGTCGGGGTCGGGATTCTTGAAAATACAGCCGGCGTTGCGGGCCCCGACGGGTTGGCTCTCGCGCTTGCGGGCCTGGAGCTCGTCGGATCGGCGGGTGAGGGAGTCGGCGTCGGCCGGCTCGAGGCGCACGGTCACCGCCACGATCACCGTGCCCGCACCGATCGCGCCCGTCAGGTCGAGCCTCCGATAGCTCCACGACAGCTGCTCCGCGCCGATGGATTGCCACACGCCGTGCGGGTCGACAACGTCGAGGCGCGTCGTCACGTCGGCCATCTGGCCGCCCCAGCAGCCGGCGTTACCCGCGGCTGCCCCTCCCAGGGTGCCGGGCAGCCCGGTTGTCCAGACCAAGCCGTCGAGGCCTTTCGCGATGGCGGCGCGCAGGGCCTGCGCGGTCGGCAAACCGGCCGGCAGCGTGGCGCCGTCGGCGTCGAAACGGCCGCCGTCGCGCAACCGTGTGACGTTCAGAACCGGTTCGTCGACCCCGGCGTCGCTCACGAGGACGTTGGTGCCGCCGCCCAGGACGCGCCAGCCGAGACCGCGCCCGGCGCACCATTCGAGAATCGTCGCCACCGCCTCCGGGTGCTGGGGCCAGAACATCAAAGGCGTCGGACCGCCGACGCCCATTGTGGTGTGACGGGCAAGTGGTTCGTCGCGCGCCACCTCGGCGCCTTCGGCGGCGCACACTGCTGCGAGCTCGTCCCAGGCCGTGCCCGTCCATTCTCGGGCCTGGCTGCGAACCGTGTTGTCGTGTGCGTGAGTACTCATGTCAGATGCTCAGGCACTCCGGTTGCCGGCTGATTCGAGGGAGGGGTCGTCGGTCGCGGCGTCGGCGCCCTGCGCCAGCCGCTCGGCCAGGGCGGGGGCAACCTGCCAAACGTCGCCGGCGCCCAGCGTCAACACCAGGTCGCCCGGCTGCACCGCCTGGGCGAGCGCCTCGGTCGCTTCCTCGAGGCTGTCGACGGTTCTCACCTGTTTGTGTCCGTGCTCGACGATCGAGTTGGCCAGCTGCTCGGCGGTGACGCCCGGGATCGGATCCTCGCCGGCCGCGTAAATCGGCAGGACGAAGACGGAGTCGGCCTGGTAGAACGCCCTGCCGAACTCCTCTTTCAACAAGTGCGAGCGGCTGTAACGATGCGGCTGAAAGCACACCAGCGTGCGCCGGTTCCAGGCCTCTTTCGCCGTCGCCAACACGGCGCGCAGCTCGGTCGGGTGATGGCCGTAGTCGTCGAAGATCAACACGTCGTTGACCTCGGCGATGCGCTGCATGCGCCGGTCGGTTCCCTGGAACCCGGCCAGCGCTGCCGCCGTGGTTTCGAAGTCGATATCGAGCTCGCGCGCCACGGCGATCGCCGCCAGTGCGTTCAACGCGTTATGGCGGCCGTGCAAATTGACGTGAACCTTGCCGGCGAGCTGGTCGCCGATATAGCAGGTGAACGACGTTCCGTCGGGCTGAACCACGACGTCGGCGGCACGGATGTCGGCCTGCGAGCTGAAACCGTAGGTGATGAGCTGACGGGTAACCAAGGGAATGGTTTCCTGGATCGTCGGATCGTCCAGGCACACGATCCCGGCGCCGTAAAACGGCACACGGTTGAGGAAGCTCAGAAACGCTCCGCGCAGTTCCTCGAAGTCGCGATAGTGGTCGAGATGCTCGGCGTCGATGTTGGTAACCACCGCGAACGTCGGCGACAGGTGCAGAAACGAGCCGTCGGACTCGTCGGCTTCGGCCACCAGGAAGTCGCCGTGGCCGAGCCGGGCGTTGGTGCCCCATGCCTGCAACCGCCCGCCGATGACCACAGTCGGGTCGAGCTCCGCTGCTTCCAACACCGTTCCGATGATCGACGTGGTCGTGGTCTTGCCGTGCGAGCCGCCCACCGCGACACCGTGTTTCATGCGCATGAGCTCGGCGAGCATCTCGGCGCGCGGGATCACCGGGATGCCGTTCTGGAGGGCTTGGAGAACCTCGGGATTGTCATCGGCAACGGCCGACGAGGTGACCACTACGTGGGCACCGGCAACGTTGTCGGCGTTGTGGCCGATCTGAATCGTGCCGCCGAGTTGCTCGAGGCGTCGGGTGATCGGCGATGCCTGCAAGTCGGAGCCGGAAACCTCGTAGCCCAGGTTCAACAGGAGCTCGGCGATACCGCTCATGCCGATGCCGCCGATGCCGACGAAATGGAGATGACGGATTCGTTTGAGCATTCAGGTCCTCAGGAGTGTTGGGAGATGTTCAACAGCACGCCGATTGCCGCGCACGAGGCCACCAGGGAAGAACCGCCGTAACTGATGAGCGGAAGCGGGATGCCCGTTGTGGGCACCAGGTTCACGACGACGCTCATGTTCAGCAAGGCTTGCATGACCAGGGCTGCGGTCAAGCCGATTCCCAGGTAGAAGCCGAATTTGTCGGGCGCCATGACGGCGGCCCGCAGGCCGCGCCACATGATTACCATGAAGCCGAGCACCAGCAGACCGGCGCCGATGAGGCCGAGCTCTTCGCCGATCACCGCGAAGATGAAGTCGGTGTGCGGCTGGGGAAGGAACAGCAGCTTTTGCTTGCCGGCGGCCAGCCCGACGCCGCTGACGCCGCCGGTACCGACGGCGATCAGCGACTGCACGGTCTGGAAGCCGGTGTCGAGAGGGTCTCCCCAAGGATTCATGAAGGCGACGATGCGCCGGGCCTGGTACCCGGTAGTCATGATCTGTATGGCGCCGCCGACGACCACCAGCGTGCCGAAGCCGATGATGTAGCGCCATGCCAGCCCGGCCACCGTCAGCATGATCGCGCTCACCGTGACGAGGGCGGCCGCGGTACCGAGGTCAGGCTCGCGCAGAATCAACAACGCGAACGTACCGACCACGGCCAGGGCGGGGAAGAGGCCGTTCCACCAGTCGTTGATGTCGTCGTCCTTGCGCGCCAGGTAGCTGGCCAGAAACAAGACGATGGCGAGTTTACCGATCTCAGACGGCTGCAACCGGAAGGGCCCGACGACCAGCCAGCGATGGGTACCGGCGCCGGTGCCGATCAGCAGCACGACCACCAGCAGCAACGCGGCGCCGGCCATGGCGAACACGACCAGGGACCGGTTCTGGTAGAGGCGGTAGTCGACGCGCAGCGCCGCCACCATGACGGTCAGTCCGACGATGGCGGCGACTACCTGGCGGAGGAGAAGCTCGGTGCCGTTGCCGCCGGACTGCTGAAGGTCGTAAAAAGACGCCGAATACACCATCAGCAGCCCGAAGCTGATCATGGCAACACTGGTGGCGAACAGCGGTCTGTCGACCGCCAGCCAACGACTAGCCATTTGTTGGGCTCCTACTCCAGGTGTTGGGGTTGCACTTCTTCATGGGCACCCCGCTCCGCCGCTCCCGCCGCGTGTTTCGCGACGAGAGCTTTGAAGTGGGCACCGCGTTCCTCGAAACTCGAATACTGGTCGAACGACGTGCACGCCGGCGACAGCAACAGCGTGTCGCCGGCGCCGGCCTGCTCCAGGGCGTGGGCGACCGCGTGCTGCATCGTTTCGCAGGTCTCCGTCTGGACCCCGGCCAGCGCCGCGGCGATGGTACTTGCGGCTTCGCCGATGAGCAGGACGCGCTCCACGCGCCCGGCCATCAGCGGCGATAGCTGAGCAAAGTCGGCACCCTTGTCGCGTCCGCCGAGAATCAGCCAGACGCCGGCGTCGAAGCCGGACAGAGCGGCGGCGGTGGCGTCGACGTTGGTCGCCTTGGAATCGTTGATACAGATCACGCCGTGCACCTCGCCGCAGCGCTCCATGCGGTGCTCGAGAGGCCGGTAACGGCGCAGTCCGGCCGCGATGGACGTCGTGTCGATCCCGGCCAGCGCGGCCAGCGCGGTGGCGGCGCAGGCATTGGCTTCGTTGTGCGGGCCGATCACGTTGAGCTCTTCGAGGGCCATGACTCGTGTCCGGTCGCTGCCTGCCTGCCACCACCAGATGTGGTCGCTGTCGGCCCAGGCCATCGGCGCTACCGGATCGTCGGGACGGCGGGCGAAGGTGACCGCTTGCGGCCCCTCGACCGGCAGGTAGCGTTGCAGCTCGGGGTCGTCCTGGTTGCAGACGAGCCAGTCGTCACCGGTCATATTGAGCGTCAGACGCAGCTTGGCGCGCGCATACGCTTCCAGGGAGCCGTGGCGGTCGAGATGGTCCTCCTGGATGTTCAGGAGCGCGGCGTAGTGCGGGTGAAAATGCTCGATGGCCTCCGACTGAAACGAAGAGATCTCCACGATGTAGGCGTCGAACACGACGTCGTCGACCATTTGTCGGTGTACCGCGGTGCTCAGCGCCGTGCCGATGTTGCCGCACACGGCGGCCGGCCGCTCGGCGGCATCGAAAATCGAGCCCACCATCGAGGTCACCGTGCTCTTGCCGTTGGAGCCGGTGATCGCGATGATCGGCACGTCGATGAACGCGGCGGCGAGCTCGATTTCGGCGAGGACGTCCATGCCGGCGGCCCGCGCCTGCTCGACCGGTGCAGCGGTCAAGGGAATTCCCGGAGAGATGATTGCCGCGTCGGCGCCGGTCCACAGAGTCGCCGGGTGGGATCCGGCGACGACCTCGACGCCACGGTCGCTCAGCGCCCCGGTTGCCGCCAACTCGGCAGCCGGGCGCAGGTCGGTGATCGTCACCCGCGCGCCGCACTCGAACAGCAGGTGGGCCGCCGCGATGCCGCTGCGGCCGGCGCCGATGACGACGACGTTGCGGTTACGCCAGGCGGCGGCGGCACCTTCGATGGTCGACGGGGCGCCGCTCATCGCAGCTTCAACGTGGCGAAGGAGAACAGCGCGAACAGCACCGCCAGGATCCAAAAACGCACGACGACCTTCGTTTCGGGCCAGCCGCTCATCTCGAAGTGGTGGTGCAGCGGTGCCATCTTGAACGGCCGCTTGCCGGTCATACGGAACGAGCCCACCTGGATGATCACCGAGATGACTTCGACCACGAACAGGCCGCCGACGAGGAACAGGTTGAGCTCCTGCTTGATGAGCAGCGCCACCGTGCCTACGGCCCCTCCGAGGGCGAGAGAACCGGTATCCCCCATGAAGATCTCAGCGGGGTGGCAGTTGAACCAAAGAAAACCGAGGCAGGCGCCGGCGATAGCGCCGGCGAACACGGTTAGTTCGGCGGCTTCCGGCACGTAGATGATGTTCAGGTAGTCGGCGATGACCTGGTGGCCGGCTATATACGCGAAGGCGGTGAAGGCACCGGCTGCGATGAGCACCGATCCCGTGGCCAGGCCGTCGAGGCCGTCGGTCAGGTTCACCGAGTTCGACGCCGCAACCAGCACTAACGCCGCGAAGGGCACGTACACCCAGCCCAGAAATGGAGAGAGCTCTTTGAAGAACGGAAACGCGAGCTGGGTGGAGAACGACCCGTGGGCCGCCATCCACCAGAGTACGCCGCCGATGAGCGAACCGATGGCGAACTGCCCGGCGAACTTGGACTTGACCGACAGTCCGCGACGCCGGGGATGTACGACATTCAGGTAGTCGTCGAGCATGCCGAGCCCGGCGAACATTACGGTCGAGGACAGTGCGATCCAGACCAGCCGGTTTTGCATGTCCATCCACAGCAGCGTGCTGATGACCACGGCGCCGACGATGAGCACGCCGCCCATGGTCGGCGTTCCCTCCTTGACGCCGTGCTCCGGGGGGCCTTCGCTGCGGATCCGTTGGCCGACTTGCTTGGCGCGCAGCCAAAGGATCATCCGCGGCGCGAAGGCAAGTGTCAGCAGGAGTGCGGTGATGGCGCTGAGCGCGGTGCGGAAGGTGATGTAGCGAAAGACGTTGAGCGGGGAAAACACGTCCTGGAATCCATACAACAATTCGTAGAGCATCTCAGTCCTCGACAGTCGAATCGGATACGGTCGCGGGCCGCTCGACTTCCGCGATCGTCCGTTCCATGTGCACCGACCGGGAGCCCTTCACCAGGACGGCGTCACCGGGGCGCAGTTGCGCCGCCAGCCAACGGCCGGCAGCAGCGGGGGAGTCGAAACAATGAACGGCCGCGCCGTCGATGCCGGCGTCGATTGCGCCGCCGGCGGTCGCCTCGGCGTGCGCACCCACCGTGGCGAGCAGGTCGATGCCGAGCTCGCCTACCTTGTCGCCCACCCGGCGGTGCCACTGCTCGGCCCCGTCGCCGAGCTCCAGCATGTCGCCGAGAACCGCGATCTTGCGGCTTCCACCGGGCAAGCCGGCGAGTGTCTCGAGCGCGGCGCTCATCGCCGCCGGGCTGGCGTTGTAGCTCTCGTCCAGCAGCGTAATGTCGCCCGGTAGCCGGCGCAGCCCACCGCGGTTGCCCGGCAATTCGAGACGCGGCGCGGCGGCCGCGATGTCAGCCGCCGGCACGTCGAGGACCCAGGCGATTGCCGCAGCGGCGAGGAAGTTGGCGATCGCCGGACGGCCGGCCATGTGCAACACGACGTCGTACTCTCCATCGTCGCCCAGTTTCACGCGCAGTTTCCACGATCCGCCGTTTGCCTCCACGTCGAGTGCCTGCACCGTCGCGCCGTCGGTTTCGCCGAACGTCACGACGCGAGCCGGCGAGCCGGCGAAGTGGGCGGCCATGGCGGCGGTGTGCGGGTCGTCGGCGCTGACGATCAGTGTCGCTGTGGGAGCCAGCGACTCGGCGAGCTCTCCCTTGGCTGCCGCCACCTCGTCGAGGCTGGAGAAGTTCTCCATGTGCGCCGGAGCGACGTTGGTGATGACGCCGACGTCGGGGGCGGCGAGCTGCGCCAGAGCGCGGATCTCGCCGGCGTGGCT
>CBDUXW010000046.1:0-11340 GCA_965371275.1 uncultured bacterium
CCACCCCCGAGCGCGGCGGCCGGCGGCGCAAGTTCTACCGGCTCGAGAAGGCCGGCGCCGAAGCACTGCAACGCTCGTTCACGACGCTGAACAAGATGGCCTCGGGGCTGGCGCCCAAGCTCTCTGAGCTCGTCGAGGAAACCGGCAGCACGGGAGAAAATCGGTGAGCGAGCTCGTACCCGCTCGACCCGGGCCCGCATCTTCGCGGAGTCGCGGCGCCCCGCCGCGCCTGGCGCGGTTGCTGGTCGTGAAATTCGTACGTGACACCAGCGCCGAGTTCATCGTCGGTGACCTCGACGAGGCCTACGCAATGGAGGTTTCCGCGGCCGGCGCCCGCGCCCGCTACTGGCGCCGGGCCATCGCCTCGATCTGGGCACGGCGTGAAGGCGGCCGATCGCCGTCGCTGATTCCGGAGCCCCCACGCCGCCCATCACACCGTGGGGGGAGCTTGCTCGCAGACCTGCGCTTCGCCCTGCGCCTGTCGCGCAAGAGCCCGGCGTTCAGCGCCCTCGTGGTGTTGACGCTGGCGCTGGGCATCGGCGTCAACACTGCGGTATTCAGCGTTCTCAACGGCGTTCTTCTGCGCCCGTTGCCCTACGCCGAGCCGCGCGAACTGGTGAACGTGTGGCAGATCTACTACGAATGGCAGGATTCCGACGTGCCGCTGTTCCGCACGCTGGCGGAGCATTTCAACGCCTCGTACCCGGTGTTTTTGGCGTGGCAAGAGCGCGGCCATGTGTTCGACGACGTTGCCGCGTATAACGATTTCAGCGCCATCGTCGAGGGCCCGGAGCTCGCCGAGCGGATGCCGACGATCGCCACCAGCGCCGCCTTGTTCGACGTTCTCGGCGTGCAGCCGCAACTCGGTCGCGGCTTCACGGCCGCTGAGGACAGTATGGGCGCCGCACGGGTAGTGGTAATCAGTCACGCCGTGTGGTTGCAGCGGTTCGCCGGCGACCCGGCGGTGCTCGGCGAAATGCTGGTCCTCACCGGAGTGCCGCACACGATCGTCGGCGTCATGCCGCCCGGGTTCTACTTCCCCGAGCGCCGGTACCAGCTGTGGGTGCCGCTGCGCGACTCCAACCGTGAGGATCGTTGGACGCGACAATCTTTGGACGTCGTGGCTCGGTTGCGTAACGGGATCTCCCTCGACCGGGCGCAAATCGAGATGGACGCGGTCACCTGGCAGATTCTCGAGGACAACCCTGAGAGCCCGGACGTCGGAATTCGCCTGATCGGACGCGTCGACGAGGTGTCGGGCTCGACCTCGGGAACCCTGCTCCTGCTGATGGCGTCCGCCGGATTGGTGCTCGCGGTGACCACCGCCAACCTCGCCGGCTTGTTCATGGTGCGCTCGGCCGGCAGGCGGCAAGAGATCGCCGTGCGCCGGGCCCTGGGAGCCGGCGGGCTACGGCTGGCCGGACAGCTATTCACAGAGAGCTTCGTGTTGGTGCTTGCGGGCGGGGTCGCCGGGATCGTCGCGATCGCTGGGGGCATGCGTTGGCTGAAGCTCTTGTTGCCCAGCACCATCCCACGCCTCGACGACATCATGGTCGACGGGCGAGTGCTGGCCTTTACAGCCACCGTATCCGTAGCCATCGCCTTGCTGTTCGGCATCGGGTCGGCGCTGTACGCGGGCAGGCAGCAGCTCGTCGATGTGTTGCGCGCCGCCGGGCCGGGCGCGGCCAGACAGCGTGCCCGATCGGTACTCGTGGTCGGCGAGGTAACCGTCGCCATCGTCCTCACCACCGGGGCCGTCTTCTTGCTCGGTAGTTACTTCAACCTGATCGGCGCCGATCGCGGCTTCGATCAAGCCAACGTGTTGACCTTCCAGTTGACCGCCCCACTCGATGATTGGGGCCAGCCGGACAACCTGCGCAGTTTTTCCCGGCGGGTCCTCGCCGGCATCGAAGGCGTCCCCGGTGTCCGTTCGGCGGCCACGGTATCGACGCTGCCGTTCAGCGGCGGGCAGTCGTCTTCGAGTTTCGGGCTTACCGACAACAGCGACGACGAGTCCGAGGCTTGGAGCCTCGAGGAGGTTGTCAGTCCTACGTACTTCGAAACGATGGACGTGCCGCTGCTGCGCGGCCGGTTCTTCGAGGCCACCGACACCGCGGACAGCGCCAAGGTGGCGATCATCAACCAGAGACTGGCGCAGGAGTACTGGTCGGCAACAGACCCGCTCGGCGAGTTGGTGTGGGAGGACGGCGTTCCCTTTACCATCGTCGGCGTCGTCGGCAACAACAAGCACCGGTCGCTTACCGAGCGGGTGGAGCGCATGCGCTACCTCGTGGAGGCCCAAAAACCGAGGGTCTTGACGTCGGTGGTAGTGCGCACCGATGTCGACCCCGGCAGCACCTCGTCGCTGATCCGCGACGCCGTGGGCGACGTCAGCCCGGGGGCGACCATCTCGGAGGTAGCCTCGCTGTCGTCGTTGGTGGCGCGCACCACGGCGCTACCGCGTTTTCGATCCCTGATGCTGACCGGCTTGGCGCTGGTCGCGTTGGTGCTGGCAATGCTCGGCGTGTACGGCGTCATCGCGCTCAGCGTCGCCGCCCGCCGCCGGGAGATCGGTGTGCGCATGGCGCTGGGCGCCGAACGTCGCGATATTCTCCGGCACGTTCTCGCCGGCGGCGCTCGGCTGGTTGTACCCGGCGTGATCCTGGGTGTCGTCGTGGCTTCGCTGACCGCGCGCCTCATCGAGGCCTACGTGTACGAGGTGCGGGTCACCGATCCCACGACTTTCGCCGGCGTCGCGGTGTTGATCGCCGTCGTCGCCCTGCTGGCAACCTGGGTCCCGGCACGGCGAGCCGCGCGCATCGAGCCGCTCATTGTCATGCGCGGCGAATAACGGACACCTGGCGGGCTGTGGCGGCCCATCGCCACCAGTCGGCGGCTGACGCCGCTACGCAGCGTCGTCGCGCTCACTGATGTGTGCGGCGCTTCTCGGTGCTTGTCGCGATACTCATACCTCCAACCCCACCGACCTCATCAGCTCGATCGCGTTGCTCTTGCCCACCACACCCGGGCGAATTCGATAGTCGAAGCGCATTCGGCCGTCCTCGAGATGATCCTGGAAATGGACGTTGGCTCCTCGCGCGCCGAGCGCATCGGCGATCCGGGTAAGCGCCAGGTCGTGCGTGGTCACCAGTCCTATGGCGCCGCGACCCACCAGGCCGCGGATGATGGCTTCGGCCCCGATTCGGCGGTCGTGCGAGTTGGTGCCGTGCAGAAACTCGTCGATCAGGAACAGAACGGGTGGAGTGTTGCCGGCCTCGTCGATAATCGCGCGTAGCCGGGTGATCTCGGCATAGAAGCGGGACGTGCCCTCCTGTAGCGAGTCCTGGATGCGGATCGACGCGCCCAGCGCCAGCGAAGAAAGGCGCAGCCGCCGCGCGCACACCGGCGCACCCGCTTGCGCGAGCACCGTGTTGATCCCGACGGTGCGGAGCATCGTGCTCTTGCCGGACATGTTGGAGCCGCTGACGATGAGCACCTGCGCGTCGCGGCCGATGCATACATCGTTTGCTACCACGCGGTCGCCCGGCAGTAGCGGGTGACCGATCGCGTCACCCTCGAAGCAGGGCGACGCCTCCACGAATTCCGGGAACACGTCGCGCGGGCGTTCGTAGTGGTAACCGGCCAGACTCGAGAGGGCTTCTACTTCCCCGACGGCGTTGAGCCACCGGCGCATGGCCCGGCCCGATGTTCTTCGCCAGTCCTCGAGCGCGTACGAGAGGTGCAGATCCCACAACAAGAGCGGGCCGACCAGCCGCACAATCAAGTTGTCGCGTGAATCGACGAGCAACATCAGCTTGTTCAGGCGCCCTATTCGAAGCGACGGAGGCCGGCCCTGTACGTCCAGCTCGGAACGCAATGCCGCCAAGTGCGGCGAATGAAACTGATCGGCCTCGAGCCTTTGGAGGACGCCTGCCAGCAAGCTGAGGTCGTGCGCGGCCTCCTCGGCCTCGGATAGCACGCGGTTCGTGCGACTCCGGAAGCGCCACAAGATGGCGCCGAAGACGATAACGACGGACAAGAAATAGGCGCGGATTCCGATCAGCACACCGACGGGCAGTACGATGACGCCGAAGATGACCGCGACATACGTGGCCAGAGCCACGGCGGCGACAGCCCCCAGGACCGAGAAACCCCGGGCCACCGTGCGGAACGGCGACGGCGCGAGCAACGGCCCGCGTTCGCCCCACGCCACCAACGCCGCCGGGTGCACGCCCGCCCGGGCGTCCTCTCCGAGTACCGCGAGGTCTTCACGGAGCTCGAGCCGCGGCGCGAGCTCCGCCACCGCCTGTTGGCGGCCGCCGACGGTATCCGGCGACGCGGGTTCCAGCAGCCACTCGGCCAGCGTTTCTTCGCCCATGCGGGTGCGCGCCTGGCACAGCAGCTCGAACAATGACCCTTCGCCGAAGATCTCCAGGTCGCGGGCGTACAGATGGTGCTCGTCCAGGAAGCGCTCGCCGGTCTCGCCGGTGCCGGCCCAGCCGCCGGCCAGCCGTGCCCGCGAGCGTTCGTAGAAGGCCATGGCGCGCGCCAGCCGGGCGCGCTCCGTTTCGGCGCGCTGCAAGCGGCCGCCCAGCCAGAAGAATGCTGCCGCCGGGGCGAGCAGCCACCATCCCGACACCGAGCCCCGATCGAAAGCCGCAACCCCAATCGCGACCGCGGCCAGGACCATGACCACGCGGTAGCCGCCCAGAACGACGTGTCGTCGCTCCCATACGGCGAGCGCACAACGGCGGGCCTCGAGGCGACGAGAGTATTCCTCTCCGGCATCGACCCCCGGCGTCCGGGGCGTGAGGTCATCGTTACGTATCATCATCATGGCGTTAGCGGGTAGCGAGCCGTTGCGACGTCCGGGCTAGCGACCCGTCAGGGTTCCCCATGCCGCCAGCACTTCGCCCAGTGCCCGCTCGACGTCGCCGGCGCCGGTGACCACCTGTGACGTCGGGCCGACGTCGGCGCCCTCTACGACCCGATACAGCGAGCCGATATTGCCGTTGAGGGCTCGCAGATTCGATTCGATCACCGCGGCTTGCGCATCAACGGCGGCGTTGCGGGAGTCGGCGCGGAACGCCTGGACCTCCTGAAGGGCGTCGAAGTCCTGCTGCAGCAGGTCATAGAGCCTCATCGACAGTTCGAACCGCCGGGCGAGCTCGGCGGCTGACGTGGTGACGCGCGGATCCATCTTCACGAGCAGCGGCTGCTCCACGGCGGCGCCGGCGACGGTCAGCCGCACCGTGTAGCGGCCCGCCGGCACGAAGGGGCCCCGCGGTGTGACCGGCGTGTAGTGGGGAATCGCCGAGATCGGATAACTGAAGCGCAGCACCGCCGGGCGCGGGTAGTGCATGTCCCAGACGAAACGGTGCATGCCCGCGGCGGCCGAGAGTACTTGCGGCGGCCGCGGCCAGTAGTCGGGAACGTTTTGACCCGTGAGCGGGGGTTCGGGCTCATCGAGGCTCGAGAAGCGGCGTACGAGCTCGCCGTCGCTGGCGAAGATCTCGAGGGTAACCGGCCCGCCGGCGTCGGCACCGAGGAAGTAGTTGATGATGGCGCCGTCGGGCGGGTTCTCGCCCGAGGGCTCCTCCGGCGGCGGCGGCGTGTCGGTGTACTGGTTCCAGCGGAAACGCCAGGCCTCCTGCGGCGCGAACAGATGTGCCCGAGAAGCCACGATCTCCGGCGTGAGCTGACGCAGCGGCGTGATGTCGTCGAGAATCCAGAACCCGCGCCCGTGCGTTCCGGTGGCGAGGTCGTCGTCCTTGATGATGAGGTCGCGCACGGAAGTCGGCGGGTGGTTGAGGCGCAGCGATTGCCAGTTGTCGCCGTCGTCGAACGACATGTAGACGGTCTGTTCGGTGCCGGCGAACAGCAGTCCGGGGCGCACGTGATCTTCACGCACCACGTTGACGTTGGTGCCGTCGGGAATGCCGTTGGTGATGTGCGTCCACGTTTCGCCGCCGTCGCGGGTGCGATAGATGTGCGGTCGCAGGTCATCGACACGCAGCGTGTTGACGGCCGCATAGGCCGTGTTCGCGTCGCTGTGCGACGCGTCCATGAGCGATACCTTGGCCCACGGCCCGAGCTCCGGCGGCGTCACGTCGGTCCAGCTGGCGCCGCCGTCGTGCGTCACCCAGATCAAGCCGTCGTCGGTACCCACCCAGATGGTGCCGATGTCGACGTACGACGGCGCGATCGTGTAGATGACGCCGCGTCGCGACGGCTGCGCCCCCGGCGTGCCGATGTACTTACCGACGACGTCGGGGACATCCCAGGTTTCGCGCGACAGGTCGGGGCTGATGCGCTCCCAGCTCTGCCCGCCGTTGGTCGTCTTCCACAGCGTGTTCGACGCGTAGTAGAGCGTGCGCGGGTCGAGGGGCGAAAACAGGATCGGCATGGTGCGCACCACGCGGTACGGCACGTCGTCGGTCGGCCGCGGGGTGATGTCCTGGCGCTGCAGGGTGCGGCGATCCCAGCGCGTGACTCTGCCGCCGTAGACGATGTCGGGATCGAGGGGGTCGGGCGCCACGTAGCCGTACTCGGTCACGCCCACCGGCGTCCAGTCGCGATAGGTGATCTCGCCATAGTCGCCGCGCGATCGCACACAGGCCGAGCCGCTTTCCTGCTGGCCGCTGCACAGCCGGTACGGAAAATCGTTGTCGGCGGTGACGTGATACATCTGCGCCGTCGGCTGGTTGTACCAGGAGCTCCAGGTTGCACCGCCGTTCACGGTAACGATGGCGCCCTGGTCGGCGGCGATCAGCATGATGTCGGGGTCGACGGGGTTGATCCAGATGCGTTGGTAGTCATCGCCGCCCGGCGCGCCGCGTGGGGTGATGAACGTGCGGCCGCCGTCCGTCGACTTCCACACCACGATCGAGCCGGTGAACACGATGTCGGGATCGTGCGGGTGCACCTTCACCTCGGCGAAGTCCGAGCCCCTCTGCGTCACCAGTGGGTTGTCGTTGATGAGGTACCAGCTCGCCCCGGCGTCATCGGAACGGTACAGCCCGCCGTTGCGCCGTGACTCGACGGTGGCGAACAAGCGGCTCGGCAGGCTCGGTGCCACGGTGATGCCGATGCGGCTGAGGCCGTCTTCCTCGAACGTCGGGATACCGCTGTTGATCGGGTCCCAGCTATCGCCACCATCGGTGGACTTGTAGATACCGCTGGCCGGGCCACGGAAGTTGGCATTCTCCCAGGGACCTTCCATCGCTTCCCACAGCACCGCGTACACGGTATGCGCGTCGCTCGGATCGAACACAACGTCGACGCCGCCGGTGGTCTCGTTGACGTACAGGACCTTCTCGAATGTCTGCGCGCCGTCGGTGGAGCGGAAGATGCCGCGCTGTTCGTTGGGCCCGTAGGGATGGCCGAGCACGGCCACGAACAATCGATCGGAGTCGTCCGGATCGACGATGATCTGCGGGATCTGCTGGCCATCGCGCAGTCCGAGATGCGTCCAGGTCTCGCCCGCATCGGTCGACTTGTACATCCCGTCGCCCACCGAAAGGTCGGGCCGTTGCAGGCCCTCCCCGGAGCCGACGTAGATGATGCTCGGATCCGACGGCGCCACCGCGATGGCACCGATCGACCCGGTCGGCTGGTCGTCGAAAATCGGAAACCAGGTGTGACCGTAGTCGGTCGTCTTCCACACGCCGCCGTTGACGACGCCGATGTAGAAGACATTGGGCCGGCTCGGGATCCCGGCCGCCGCCTTGGTGCGGCCGCCGCGGAACGGACCGATGTTGCGCCAGTGCATTTCCTGGAAGAGATCGTCGGCGATCCGTTGCGGCGCCGGCGAGGCGACGGAGCCGGCCACGGTAAAGACGCCGATAACGAGCGCTAGGGTTAGTAGGCGATGCTTGCTCATAGTGCCTCCGGAGATCGTGGTGCACCGGCCCCAAGAAAGACGTCATCGCTGTCGAATTTAGGGAGGACTGGGGAAGGAAGCAAGCCTGCCGGGCCGGGAATCCGTCCGATCCGGTGACCTCGCGATGAAGACCGGGCTCAGGGAAGATCAGTGCCGCCGGGGAACGAACAGGAGCAGGTAGAGCAACAACCCGACGCCGGAGCCGGCGAGCAGCAACCAAGAGAGCAGCCGCAGTAGATCGAGGAGCACCGCGGTTTGAAGGCCGGCGTCCATCGGCTAGCGGCCCACCGCCAGATCGACCGAGGTGAGGGCCTCGAGGAAAGCAACGAGGTCGCTCTTGTCGCGGTCGGTCAGATGCAGCGGCGCGATGACAGGATCCAGGTTCGGGTTCGCGCCGCCGCCGCGATCGTAGAACTCCACCACCTCTTGCAGCGTCGCGATGCTGCCGTCGTGCATGTACGGCGCGGTGAGCGCCACGTTACGCAGGCTCGGCGCCTTGAAACGGCCGCGGTCGGCCTCAAATCCGGTAATCCTCTGGCGACCGGGATCGCCGCCCCAACTCACGCCCGTGTTGTGGAAGTCCTCGTCGGTGTACAGCGGAGCGCGATGACACGCCAGGCAGCGGCCGCGAAATACGAAAACATCCATGCCCCTTCGTGCCGCCGGTGACAGCGCTGCCCGATCGCCGCCCCGGTAACGCTCCACGAAGCTGTCGCCCGCCATTTGCGAGCGCACGAACGTCGCCAGCGCCTGCGTGACCCGCCGCGCCGTGATCGACGAACCGCCTGCCCCGGCACCGGCGCCGGCACCGATGTGGCCGGCGCCGCCGGCACGGCGATCGACCGTCCTGCCCGGAAAGGCGTTGTGGAAATCGGCGCCATAGCTGTCGTCGCGCCGCAGCCGCGCAACGGCCTCCTCAATCGGCAGCCCGAGGTCCTCGCGACCCTCGATGGCGTCGCCTGCCTGCGCCTCCAGACTGGCAGCTCGGCCGTCCCAGAAGAAGCTGTTGCCGTAGCCCCGGTTCAGGATCGTCGGCACATTGCGCTGACCGACGCGCCCGTACACGCCCACCGCCACGGCACGGCCGTCGGTAAAGGCGAGGTCGGGCACGTGGCACGTTGCACACGAGGTGTCGCCGTCGGCCGACAATACGGGATCGAAGAACAGTCTCTCGCCCAGCGTCACCCTCGCGGCGGTGGCCGGGTTGTCGAGCGGTACCGGCACGTACTCGTCGAGCCCGCTGGGGATCCAGAAGGCCGGACGCCGGCGGCGATCTTCCGGCTCGGCCTTCTGCCCCGTCGCACCGGTAGCGGCAAGAGCGACACGGGTTTGCGGCAGCGGTTGACCGCTCACAATCGCCGCCGCGAACGCTATCCAGAGGCCGAGCAACAATACCGGTCGGAACATGGTCCTCACGGTGGGGTCAGTTGCGGCCGGCCAATGCTTCGGCCTCGCGGATCGCTTCCTCGAGTTGTTCGATGCGCCATGCCTCGGTTTGGTCGAAGCCGCTACCGACGGTGATGTAGGCGCCGTCGAAGGACCACGTTGGGGTGCCGAAGGCATCGAGCCCGGCAAGATCGACGCGATCCGGCAGACCGCCGCCTGCCGGCATCACATAGAGATATCTCCGGTACACGAAGGCGATCCAGCGGCCGTCGGGCGACCAGGCAGCATAGCCCCCGTTGACCTTGTAGTCGGTCGTCTCGTTGGTTTCCAGGTCGAGGCGCCACAACGTTCGCCTACCGGTTATCGGGGCATATGAGAACAGCAAGGTGCCGCCGTCCGGCGATAGATCGAGGCCGCGGATGTCGCCGAGGCTGGGAGTCTGCCAGATCACCTGTTCGCGTCCGCTAGCAACGTCGTGCTCGATGAGATCGACTCGAGTCAAACCGGCAACGTTGTCCGGTGTGGCGCTCGCCGTGTAAAAGAACGCCGATCCATCGGGCTTCCATTCCATGCTGTTGGGCAACGGAAGCCGCGGCAACGTCGACAGCTCCAGCTCGCCCGAATCCCGTGACAACGCGGCCAGCCACAGGCCGTTCGCCTCGTCGCGGGCCAAGAACGAAAAGCTGTCGCCGTCGGGACGCCAGTCGAAGTTGGTGAGGTTGTACACGCGTGAGCCCGGGATTCGTATGGGAAGGATCTCTGGCGTGCTCCCATCCTGCGGGAGCACCACGATCTCAGTATTCGGTGTGGGCTTCGACAGGAACGCCAACGCGTCACCGGTTGGCGACCACACCGGCCTTCGATTTATCCCCGTGGCGGCGTAGTCGACGATCGCCGCCGGCCCCGACACCTCTCCGGTGGCAGTGTCGAACGGCACCGACCGCACGTCGTCGGCGCCCAGGTCGCTGATGTAGCGCAATCCGCGCTCCGACCAACGGCTGAGCGTGACGTTGCCGAACATCGGCATGACGAATTCGGCATCCCCCGCCGCGCGCCCGTCGTCGAGCCGCAACGACCAAAGACCGGGCGACGCACCCCGCCGGCTCCGGAACACGATATGCGAACTGTCGGGCGACCAATGCGGCTGGCCGTCCGCGGCCGGATGATCGGTGAGCTGATGCTTCACCGTGCCGTTGATGTCGATCACGAAGATGTCGCCGTTCTCGACAAAAGCGACGAACTCACCATCCGGTGACAGCCTCGGCAGGCCGGGATCCGGGCCTGCCTCCCGGGCGTCGAACGTCGTCAGGAGTCGTAGATCCGAGGCCCCCGGCGGCAGCACGGCGATGCGTGCCATGTAGCCCTCGAGAAAGTCCGTGACCACCAGGCCCCCGTCGGGCAACCAACCCACGGGCATCAGCGGGAGGAAATGATTCTCTGGGGTCATCTGCCGAAAGATCACCGTGTGGGAGCCGTTGGGAAGCACCTTCAGAATCTGCGACGTGCCGTCTCCCCAAACCTCGCCGACGACCCAGTACGACTCGTCGTGCCCCCAGATGGCGTGATACGGCAGCCCGATGTTGAACTCGTTTTCGGGGAAATACGGACGTTGCGCAAAAGTGGTGAACGTTCGTTCGGGCAGGTCATAAAGGGCCAAATCTACGTCGCCGGATTCGCGGACCAAGAAGACCATCGCCGTGTCCTCGGCAGCATTGAGGTCTCCCCCGAACACCCCACCGCCGATCACGCTCAGATGCTCCGTTCCTTCCGGGGCATCGGCGACCGGCGGCAACCGCCGTAAAATCGGGGCTGCCGGGGACCCCGAAGAACTGCCGGCGGAGGCGGCAACCAGGTCGAGATCGAATTCGCTCAGGATCTCGCTCGCCAACGCGACGGCGTCGTCTTGATCGGGATAGTCGCGGATGACCTGCTCGTACACCGAGCGGGCCTCGGCGCTGCCCTGCTTCTCCAAGCAGCGTCCCAATCCCAGCAGGGCTCGCGCTCCGAGCTCGCGGTCATCGACGCCCATGCTCACGATTTCCCGGTACGTCTCGACCGCCGCATCGAGGTCG
>CBDUXW010000047.1:0-11300 GCA_965371275.1 uncultured bacterium
CGACGCGGCCCATCTGCGAGCCGGAGATCATCGCCGTGGGACTGGCGGAGGTGAACGGCGCCGGCACATCGGCGGTTGGAAACCCGACCATTTCGATTCCCGACCGGGCTGCCTCGACATCGTTGAGAATCGAGCCCATGTCGGCCGGCCGCGTGACGTCTGTAGGTATCACAGCGCTCATGGTGATGCCGTCTACGGACTCACCGGGTCGCCAATGCGGATCTCCGGCGACGACGAAATCGGATTCCTCGGTGCCGCGGGCAGGGTCGCGATTGCCTCCCAGGTACAACAACGAGTCGGCGGTGATCCGGGAGAGCTGTGCCCGGTTCGGGTTCGCAGCGTCGGCGAAGTACCAGTTGGCGCCCAACGTCATGACGCGACCCCCGAGGGCGGTTACCGGCGGGTACTCGACGCCGATCTTTATCGTCGCGTTGACGCCGTGTTCCGTCTTGTCCACCGCCCACACGCGGCCGTCTGCCGGCCAGCGATCACCGGTGTACACGGCAACCGGCCGCGCCAACGGAGCGGCCGCGCTCGAAGTGAACGCACCGCCCCAGAAGCGCTCCAGGAGCGGGTGACCGAGCCGCGCCTGCAGACCGCCGAACAGAGGCCCGTCAGCCGTGGGCGCCCGGGTGCCGACGATGTCGGGCGGTGCCGATTCGATACCCAGCGGCACCACGTACGCAGCCGCGAACAGGGTCAGCAACATGCCGCCGCCGGAGCCCAAATGGCGACGCATCGCAGCGAGAGCTTCGGGTCGCACGGCGACCGACGGCAAGCTCGGCTCGTCGGCGTAGTGCCACCAAAGGACGGCTTCCGGCGACAGCCGCGCGCTTGCCAGATCGACGAACTGCATGTGCTCCGCGCCCACGTCCGGTTGTAGTTGCAGCCACTCCCAGGCGGCTGCTTCCTCTGCCGGCAGCCGTGCCGCCGGGGCGGTGCTCAGAAAGACGACGCGGGGCAGGGCATCGGCGGGTGCGGTGCCGACGGCGTCGCCCAGGTCTCCCAAAGACCCGTCACAGGCGGCGATCGGTAACGTGGTGACGAGGCAAACGAGCGCGGCGACGGCGACACGACGCAAGATGCCGGCAGGGTCCGGCTGAGCGCGAGGTTTCATGTCTGTCGGTGTCATGGCGGCGAGTGCGGATCATGTGGCGCGCTGGCTCGCCCGGCGCAGGGGATCGCCGGATCGCGTAATTCTACCACCGTGGCCGCGCCGGCTGGGCGCTGTGCAGGGCCGTTTGAGGGGCGCCGAGGGAATGACTTGTCGGACGCCGGGTGGCACTCTTTGTCCATGGTCGAACGGCAGCCCACACGCACGGTATCCATTGGTCCGGTCATCGTCGGCGGAGGCCATCCGATCGTCGTGCAGTCGATGTGCGCCACCCACACTCAGGACGTCGACGCCACCGTCGAGCAAGCGGATGCGCTGCACGCAGCCGGCGCCGGGGTGGTGCGCTTGGCCGTCGATTCGAAGAAGGACGCCGAAGCGGTGGTGGAAATTGCCCGGCGCAGTCCGGCGACGCTGTGCATCGACCTCCAGGAGAGTTACAGGTTGGCAACGGAGGTGGCGCCGCATGTCGCGAAGCTGCGCTACAACCCGGGACATCTCTACCACCACGAAAAAGACAGAAGTGCGGCGGACAAGGCGGCGTTCATCGCCGACACGGCCGGCGCGCACGATTGCGCGGTGCGCGTAGGGGTGAATTGCGGGTCGGTCGATCCGTCGATCGCCGAGAGATTCGGCGCCGATTCGGTCGGCGCCATGGTGGCCTCGGCGGTGGAGCACTGCGGCTATCTGGACGATGCCGGCTTCGAGCGCTACGTCGTGTCGCTGAAGGACTCCGATCCGAACAAGGTCATCGAAGGCAACCGGCGCTTCGCCGCCGCCCGCCCCGACGTTCCGTTGCATCTCGGTGTTACCGAAGCCGGGCTGCTGCCCGATGGAGCGATCAAGACCCGTATCGCCTTCGAACAGCTATTGATGCAAGGGATCGGTGACACGATTCGCGTGTCACTGACGCTGGCGAACGAGCGCAAGCCCGAAGAGGTTCGGATCGGCCTGGACATTCTCGACGATATCGCTGCCGGCCGCTTCCGTTCGGTGCCCGAGTTCGCCAACGATCGGCTCAACATCATTTCCTGCCCGTCGTGTTCACGGGTGGAGAACGGTGCGTTCGTCGAATTGGCCGAACAGGTCCGTGAGATGTCACGCTACGCCGAGGAGCACGCGGTGACGATCGCCGTCATGGGTTGCCGCGTCAACGGCCCGGGAGAGACCGATGACGCCGACCTCGGACTCTGGTGCGGGCCGACGCACGTCAACCTCAAGCGCGGTCCCGAGCTCGTCGGCGCCTTTGCGTACGACGAGATCTTGCCCAAGCTCCACGTCGAGCTCGACGAGGTGATCGCAGCGAAGGTCGCCGCCGGCTAGCAGCCCGTGGCGAACGTGTGACGGGTCCGGTGCGGTTCAGCGCCGGCCGCCGCCGCGTCCCGCTTCCTCGATCGTCACGCCGTAGCTTTGCAGTAGCGTGCCCTTGACCTGCTCGAGCTGGGCGATGGCTTGTTGCAACTGGAGAACGACCTGGAGCTCGCGGAGCTGCGCGTTCGAGTAGGTTTGCTGGAACGTCAGCACCTGGAAGTTGGTGCTGGTGCCGACCTCGAACTTGCGTTGCTCGGCGGTGGTCTGGCGCTCGGCGAGCTGCGTGTTGAGCGCCGATGATTGCACCTGGAGCACTAAATTCTCGACGGTGCGCACCTGCTGGCGCACCGCGTAGCTGACCTGCTGGACGCGTTGCTCGAGCGAGGTTCGCGCCTGGCGCTCGCCGATCGAGGCGCGGGCGGCGCCGGCTTTGGCCGAATAGTTGTGCAGCGGGAAGCTCAAGTTGAGACCGATGTTCCAGGCGTTGAAGTCGCCCGAGAAGATCTGCGCCAGCGCCGTGCTGAAACCGGCCTCCTGGATTTCGGTGACGTCGCCGCCCAGACCACCACGGATGATCCGGTCGCCGCCGCGGCCCTGCAACGTCATGCCGGCGTTGACGGTCAAGTTGGGTAGCAGGGCGTTGCGCGCCTGATCGAGCTGCAGCTCGGCGTTGCGCACATTGATGCGCTGTTGGACGAGCGCCGGGTCGTTGGCCAGCGCCACGTCGATGGCCTGCGCGAGGTTGATCGCCGCGACCGTCGATTCCGCTTGGTCGGTCGGCGTGAGGTCCAAGATGAACGGATCGTCGACGACCGAATCGAAGTTGATGAGTTGCTTCAGGGCGTCCTGGGCGTTCTCCATCTGCAACTGAGCGTTGATCAACGCCAGGCGCGAGCTTTCCGCCGATTGCTCCGCCTGTACGGTCTCGATCGGCGCCAGCGTGCCGATTTCCACCTGGATCATGTTGCGCGCCAGCTGCTGCTCATTGAGGGCGAGCGTTTCCTCCTGCACCGAAACCTGCTCGATAGCGGCGCGTAGCTGCCAGTAGGCGTTGACCGTTTGGAAGATGATCTGCTGGACTTGGCCGCGGAAACCTTCCTTGCTGCTCTCGTAGCTGTTCATCGCCACGTAAATACCGGTTCGGTTGACATCGCCGAAATTACGCAGCAAGGGCTGGCTGATGTTGAAGCGAACGTTCGAGCTCAGGTTCGGATTGAACGTATTGAACTGGCTGTTGTTCACCGACCGCGACGAGTTCCAGCCGACGGAGTAATTGGTGCCCCACTCGAGGGTCTCCTGCCAGGTGAAGCCGCCGCTGAAGGTTTCGTTGCTGAGGACGTCAGCACCCTGCGTCTGATTGGTTTGCGGCGTGACGCTGCGGGAGAACGTCTGCGGAATCGTGAACGTCAGATTCGTCTCGAACGGCGCCCGCGCCGCGGCGATGCCCTCGAAGGTGTTGTCCGGGTTGTAGCGCTGGATCTGCACCGTCAGGTTGTTACGCAGCGCCAGCTCGACGGCGTCGAGAAGGCTCAGCTCGTACGTCTCATTGTCGGCGCCCGATGCCGGGGCATCCGCTTGCTGGTCCTGGTTGTAGACCAGGTCATTGATGATGGCGCTGTCGCGCGACACCTGGGCGCGCAGTGATGGTGTGCGGGTCGCCGTCAGTGCGGCGCGGAGGATCGCGGACTCGGGCAGCGTCGCCGGTGCTTCGTTCGGCGCCTCTGTGGGCGCGTCCTGCTGTGCGGCCGGCGCAATCGCCGGGAGGGTCAGCACCAGGAATAAGGCCAGCGTCGGACGGGCAAGGGGGCACAGTCGTCTCGGGGTGAATCTACGGCTCAGCATCGGAAAGTTACCTCCTCGGGAGCGAGGAAATGACCAGGGGTCGCCCGTTCAAGGCGCGGGTCAGCTTCTTGAGTACTCACTACCTTCGACACACGAAGGTCCTGTTTTTCGAACGGGGAAACTGCCAGAAAGTTTCAATTACTTATTCGTACCGCAAAGCTTCGACTGGGTCGAGCCTGGCAGCGCGGCTGGCAGGGTAGATACCAAAGAATATCCCGATTAGGGAGGAAAAGGCTACCGGCACAGCGAAGGACCACCAGGGCAAAGATACCGGAAAACCGGTGGCCAAGTAGATTGCGTAACCGATGGCGGAGCCGAGTCCCACGCCGATGGCGCCTCCGGCCGCCGCCAGCGCCGCGGCCTCGGCGAGAAACTGATACAGGATGTCGCGGCGCTGGGCGCCGAGCGCCTTGCGAATGCCGATCTCGCGCGTTCTCTCGGTCACCGATACCAGCATGATCGTCATGACGCCGACCCCGCCGACCATCAGCGCCACCGAAGAGAGCGCGATCAGCACCAGGAAGAACGCCGTGGAGATTTGCCGCCACAGATCCATGATCGATTCCTGTGTCAGCACATCGAAGTCGTTGTGCTCGTGGGCCCGCAGGCCATGGCGGATGCGCATGATCGCCTCAACCTCGCGCGCCATTGCCTCGACGGGCACGCCGTCCTTGGCCTTGACAATCACCGTGGGTTGGCCGGCCTTCGGCCCGTAGAGCTTGGGAAAGTTGGACGATGGAACGATTATGAAATTGTCGGCCATCGGGCCGAAGATCCCTGAGATGTCGCGCTCCTTGATCACCCCGATGACGCGATACTCGCGCCCGGCGATGCGAATTCGATGGCCGATCGGCTGGTTGGCGCCGAACAACGCCGTCGCCGGGCCCCAGCCCAGCAGCGCGACGTCGGCGCGCTGGCGCTCGTCGACGTGCGACAGGAAGCGGCCGTAGGCGAGCTCGATGTCCGAAGCCGCGAGGAACTCGGGCGACACGCCCTGCAGCGTCAGGCCTGACGTTCGCTTGCCTTGGTACCAGGCGATAGGCGATGACTGCCCCAGGCCTCCTTGCTGTTGGTACAGCATCGAGACATTTCGCACCGTTGCGGCTTGCTCACGGATAACGCGGGCGTCGTTGCGGTCGATGTCGGGACGGGACAGCAATTCTCGAAACCCTTGGCCCGAGGTCATCGATTGCAGCGAGAACTTGGCGACGAACATGACGTCCGGCCCCATGCCCTGTATTTCTCCGGTGATGGTGGCGTCGAAGCCGCGAATCAGACTGGTGACACCGACGACCATGGTGATGCCGATGACGATGCCGAGGACGGTGAGCACCGAGCGCATCTTGTGGGTGCGCAGGCTCTCCCACGCCATGCCGACGATCTCGCCGGTGAGGCCCTTGCGCACGTGCATCGGCTAGCTCTCGTGTCCCAGCGCCACGATCGGGTCGAGCTTGGCGGCGCGGCTGGCCGGGTAGATGCCGAAGATCACGCCGACGGCGGTGACCACGCCGATCGCCATGACCACCGACCACATGGCCAACGAGTACGGCAGCGGCGTGAAGGCCCCGACGAGGGAGGCAACACCGTAACCGAGCAGGATGCCGAAGACGCCGCCGGTCAACGACAAGGTCACCGCTTCGACGAGAAACTGCCAGAGGATCGCCTGATACGAAGCCCCGACAGCCTTGCGAATGCCGATCTCCCGGGTGCGCTCGGTGACCACCATCAGCATGATATTCATGATCACGATACCGCCGACGATCAGCGACATGGCGACGACGGAGACGAGGACGGTGTAGATACCGCTGGTCGCCGAACGATAGATGTCGATGAAGGTGTCGGCGCTGGTGATGCCGAAGTTGTCGCGGTCGCCGGGGCGCAGGCGACGCTCGATGCGCATCAGGAGTCGGGCCTCGGCGCGGGCAGCGTCGAGCCGCTCGGGGTCGCGCGGCTTGATGGTGATCGAGCCGATCGAGCGGCGCCCGAAAAGACGCTCGAAGGCGCCGATCGGCACGACGATGAACTCGTCCTGACTACGCCCGAGCAGAGAACCCTTGCCCTCGAGAACGCCGATCACCGTGAAGTGCAGGCCGTTGATCCGGATCCGCTTGTCGATCGTTGCGCCGGGCGCCAGTCCCGGGAACAGCTCCTCGGCGATCTTCGCACCGAGAATGGCGACGCTACGGTTGCGGCGCGCTTCGATCACGGAAAAATAACGTCCCGCCTCGATTCCGAAGGTATCGATGAGGGCGAACTCGTACGAGCGTCCCTGTACCTCGGCGCGATCGAGGCTGATGTCGCGGAATTCGACGCGCGCCCGGTTGTCGGCGCCGGTGACGACGGCGGCGAATGTGGTGCCGTTGTCGCGCAGCATGTCCGCCTCAGCTCGTTGCAGCCGTGGATTGCCGCGCGCCAGCCTTTCATCGAGCTCCGAGAACACGTTGTCGCTGCGCACGACGGTGAACACGTCCGTGCCCTGTGCCGCGAAGATGTCGGTGACCTCGGAATCGAGGCCCTGGATGATCGATACCACCAGTATGATCGAGCTGATGGCGATGACGTTGCCGAGGACGGTCAGGAAGGCGCGCAGCTTGTTGGCCCAGATGGCCTCCAGGGCGATGCCGACCCCCTCGTAGAGGCCGAGGACGGGCTTGCGCCGGGATCGCCGCGCCTGCTTGGTGGGCGCCACTACCGTTCCTCGTCCGGCGTCATTGCCTCCGGCGCTTTCATCGCGAGCGCGAGCGCGAGCGCCGGTCGTCGTCGTCGCGCTCCTTCTGCACCGGTTCGCCATCTACGAGCGTGCGGATGACCTCGAACGGGCCGATGATGATCTCGTCGCCTTCATCGGCTCCATCGAGCACCTCGAAGTAGCGTTCGCCGGCGATGCCGATCTTGATCGGTACGAACACGGCACGGCCGTCGCGCAGCACGTAGGCGCCTTCCATCTCGACCGTTTCGCCCTCGTCACCACCGTGCGCTGCGCCGCGGGCCGGTCCATTCGCCGTCTGCGCGTCGCCTGACGCGCTGTCGGCGGCGGTGGTCGCCTCGCTGCTGAAATCGTCGAAGCCCACGAACAGGTCGTCTTCGCGGATGATCTCGCCGTTCTTGTCGATTCGCACCTCGCGCAGAATCAATGCCTGGATCGGTACCGCCGGAACTTGTCGGCGCGTTGCGGTGACGATGTCGGCGGTACCGGAGAGCCCGGGGCGCGCACCGCTGACCGATTGCGTGAGGCGAACGACGACCTTGAAGTTGATCGCCTGGTTCCCGGCGCTGCCGAGGCCGGTGTTGCCGATCGGACTCTTGCCGACCTCCGTCACGATCGCCTCGAACTCGTCGTCGGGAAACGCGTCGATGCGAACCGTAGAAGCCTGGCCCACCTCGACGAAGACGATGTCGGTTTCGTCGACTTCGATTTCGGCCTCGACGGTCGACAGGTCGGCGATGGTCAAGAGCACCGTGCCGGCGTTGTTCATCGTCCCGGTGACGACGTTCTCGCCCTGCTCGATGTTCAGCTTGGTGATGATGCCGTCCATGGGGGCTTCGATGATCACCTGCGTCAGGTCATAGCGTGACTGGGCGAGCTGCGCCTCGATGCGGGCCACGTCCTGCTTGCGAACCTCGTGTGTGCGCTCGGCGCGTTGCACTTCCTGCACCGCCTGGTCGTAGAGCTCGCGCGACAGCAAATCCTGCTGATACAGGCCCTCGCGACGGTCGAGTATTTGCTGGGCGTATTCCAGATTGTCCTGGGCGAGGCGCACCTGCGTCTTGGCCGATTCGAGGCTCGCCTCCATCTGATCGACGGTGCTCTGCAGCCGTTGCGGGTCGACCTCGAGCAGGAAGTCGCCGGCGCGCACGATCGCACCTTCTTCCACGGCGAGACGAGTGACACGGCCCATCACGTTCGACGAGATGTCGACTTCGCGGGCCGGCCGAATGGCGCCCGAGCCGGACACCGTGGCGGTGAGATCTCGCCGGGTGACGGCCTCCACCTGGACCTCGGGGGCCGGCGATTCCTTCCACCAGACATTGGCTGCGATTCCGCCCCCTGCTACGGCGACGATGGCGACGGCGATGATGAGCTTCTTGGCAGACATGGAATTGACCTCAGGAGTCGATGATATGGCATCACCACTCTGCTCTATGCCGCGAGCGCTTGAAGCCTGCGCCGGAGGACCGGAAAACACAGCCGGCCGACGCTCGACAAGTGCGCCGTTACCGTTATCGTCGGCCGTTTGGGCGTTTGAGGCAATCCGCTGCCGGTGGCCGGGCAGTTAGGCCCGCGAGCGGCCACTATGCGACCCCGAATGGCGCTGGTTGGCGCCTGTTTGACCGCCCTGCGGGGCGTTGCTACTGTGCCGACGGCGCGCGACGCGCTCCCGCCCGCCGATCCTGATCTTTCGCTGGAGTCTCTTCAGCCCGCGGCCAATGCCCAAGCGCACGGACATCGAGAGCATTCTCGTCATCGGCTCGGGGCCGATTATCATCGGGCAGGCGTGCGAGTTCGACTACTCCGGCACGCAGGCGGTCAAGGCGCTGCGCCAGGAGGGCTACCGGGTCATCCTGGTCAACTCCAATCCGGCCACCATCATGACGGATCCGGAGGTGGCGCCCGACGCCTACATCGAGCCGCTGGTTCCGGAAGTACTCGAGAAGATCATCGCCGCCGAGCGGCCCGACGCGATCTTGCCGACGGTCGGCGGCCAAACCGGACTCAACCTCGCCGTTGCGCTGGACGAGAGCGGCGTGCTGGAGCGCTACGGTGTGGCCATGATCGGCGCCACGCGCCGGGCCGTCGAGCTGGCCGAAGATCGACAGCAGTTCCGCCAGGCGATGCAGGACGAGGGCTTGCCGGTGCCCGCGGCCGGCTATGCGCACAGCGTTGAGGAAGCGCTCGAGCTGGTGCGCTCCACCGGTTATCCAAGCATCGTGCGCGCCTCCTTCACAATGGGCGGCGGTGGCGCCGGCATTGCCTACAACGTCGAGGAGTTCAAGGACATCGTCGAGGCCGGGCTACGCGCTTCGCCCGTCGGTGGCGTGCAGGTGGAGGAGTCCATTCTCGGCTGGAAGGAATACGAGCTCGAGGTCATGCGCGACCGGGCCGACAACTTCGTTGTCGTGTGCTCGATCGAGAACCTCGACGCGATGGGCGTGCATACCGGCGATTCGATCACGGTGGCGCCGTCGATCACCTTGTCGGACCGCGAGTACCAGCAGATGCGCGACTGGGCGCGGCGTGTGATCTCCGTTGTCGGCGTCGAGACCGGCGGCAGCAACATCCAGTTCGGCGTCCATCCGGGTGACGGCCGTATGGTCGTGATCGAGATGAACCCGCGGGTGTCGCGGTCGTCCGCCCTGGCCTCGAAGGCGACCGGCTTCCCGATTGCCAAGATCGCCGCGCTGCTGGCGGTCGGCTACACGCTCGACGAGATCCCCAACGACATCACGCAGGTGACGCCGGCTTCGTTCGAGCCGAGCATCGACTACGTGGTCGTCAAGATCCCGCGCTTCACGTTCGAAAAGTTCCCCGGCGTCGACCCCACGCTCAACACCCAAATGCGATCGGTGGGTGAGGCGATGGCCATCGGTCGCACGTTCCGCGAGGCCATGCAGAAGGCGTTGCGCTCGCTCGAGACCGGCCGCGATGGTTGGGGTCGGCCTCCCGGTCCCGACCGCGGCGCCGTACGGCGGGCCCGCGCGACGGCGGTTACCGAGCGGGGCGTCGCGCCGCTGTCGCAATTGCTCGTGGACCCCCACCTCGCGACGCTGCGCGAGCGCCTGCGCCGGCCGCAGAGCGACCGCTTGGATGCGCTATGGGAAGGCTTCAACAGCGGCTTGCAGGGCGCCGAGATGGCGTTGCTCACGGGCTACGATCCGTGGTTCGTCGATCAGTTCGAGGCCCTGTTCCACCACGAGCGAGCGCTGCGCTCACAGTCGCTGGCCGACCTCGACGGCGACAGCCTGCGCGCCGCCAAGCGGGCCGGCTACAGTGACGCGCAGCTTGCCGAGTTCACCGGCAGCGACGCTGCGCTCGTGCGTGCGCGGCGCGAGCGTCTGGGCATTCGTCCGACGTTTCGCCGGGTCGATACCTGTGCCGCCGAATTCGTTGCTCATACGCCGTACTTGTATTCGACCTTCGACGCCGGCGGCGTGCGGGTGCGTGAGGACGGCAGCGTTATCGACGGCAGTGAAGCGGCCGATGAAGCGGCGCCGACACCGGCGCCGAAGGTGCTGGTGCTGGGGGGCGGCCCGAATCGCATCGGTCAGGGAATCGAGTTCGACTACTGCTGCTGTCACGCGGCGTTCGCCGCCCGCGACGCCGGCTACGAGAGCATCATGGTCAACTGCAATCCGGAAACGGTGTCGACCGACTACGACACGTCCGACAGACTGTATTTCGAGCCGGTGGCGCTCGAAGAAGTGCTGGCGATCGTCGAACGAGAGCAACCGGTCGGCGCGATCCTGCAGTTCGGGGGGCAGACGCCGTTGAAGCTGGCCCTGCCGTTGCACCGCGCCGGCGTCAAGATTCTCGGCACACCGCCGGAGACCATCGACCTGGCGGAGGATCGTGAGCGCTTCAGCTCTTTCCTGCGGCAACGTGACATCGCCCAACCGCCCTTCGGCACGGCGACCGACGTCAAGGGTGCGATCGCCGTCGCCGAACAGCTCGGCTATCCCGTCCTGGTGCGACCGTCATATGTCTTGGGCGGTCGCGCGATGGCCATCGTCTACGAGGCGGACAGCCTGCGCGGCTACATCGAGCAAGCGGTAGAGGCATCTCCCGACCATCCGGTGCTGATCGACAAGTTTCTCGAATCGGCGCAAGAGCTCGACGTCGATGCGTTGTGCGATGGCGAAAACGTCGTGATCGGCGGCATCCTGCAACACATCGAGGAGGCCGGCGTGCATTCCGGCGATTCGGCGTGTGTCCTGCCGCCGTTCGACATATCCGACCGAGCCCTCGACAAGATTCGCCGATGGACCCGGCGCATGGCCCTCGATCTCGGGGTCGTCGGCCTGATGAATGTCCAGTTCG
>CBDUXW010000048.1:0-11255 GCA_965371275.1 uncultured bacterium
GCGCAGCGTGTCCTGGCCGCGGTTCATCCACTGTACGCGTAACGTCTGGCTGTCGGGAGACCACGACGGCCAGGCGATGTACGAGTCCTCTTTCTCGTCGAAGTCCATCCATACGACATCGCCGCCGCCGGCGGCGACGACACCCATGCGCACCCATGGGTTCGGGTCGCCGGACTTCGGATAGCGCTGCACCTCGAGCTCACCGTGCTGGCCGTCGGCGTGGTAAATCGGGAACTCCGGGACCGGCGAATCGTCGAAGCGCATGAAGGCGAGCTGCGTGCTGTCGGGCGACCACCAGAAGGCGGCGTAGCGGCTGCCGCGCCCGAGGATCTCCTCGAAGTACACCCATGACGCCCAGCCGTTGTACACGAGGCCGCCGCCGTCGGTGGTGTACTGATGCTCGACCGAGCCCACGAGGTCATAGGCGAACAGGTTGCGGTCGCGCGTGTATGCCACCCAGTTGCCATCGGGGGAAAATTGGGGGTTGTTCTCGGCTGACGGTGTTGCCGTCAACCTCCGGAAGCGCTCGGTGCCGGCGTCGTAGTGGTACAGGTCCCCATCGCGCTGGAACACGAAGCCGGTGAGGTCGTCGGTAACTGCCGCCGCACGGTTGGCGTCGAAGCCTTCCGGCAGGTCCTCGTTGATGTGGCCGTAGTCCCGATACACCTCGGCGCTGCCGTCGATGGCGTTGACCTTGAAAATTCGACGGCGGTTGTCGGACTCGTCGAGACGCGATTCCAGATAGTGATCGGCGTCGGCCCAACCCGTGATCGTCGGCACGCGACTGAGGATCCGTCGGCCGGCGTCGCCGAACGCCTCGTCGTATGTGAACAGCCGCTCGCCGCTTTGCGGTGCGCCGGTCCCTGCGATGGCGGCGCCGCTGATGAGCGCCAGGACCGCGATGGCGGTCACGGCGATCGAGAACCGAAAGTTGCTCCTCATGGTGCCTCCAGCCGAAAAAATCGCGAATTTGGAACCCTGAACTTACCTGCTCTGCCGCGAGCGAACAACGCGCCCGGGGCCGCGTGGCACCCTGAAAAGTGGGCTGACCTTCACCCGGCGGCGGCGAGCAGACAAGCGATGTCCGGGTGCGTAACGAGGGGGAGCCTACATTTTTTGATCGGATTGGCTTGCTGTGGAGAGATAAATAAGATATTAACGTCCTAATAAGGTATTTAAACAAAGCCCGACGACGCTGCTGTCACAAATCCCGGTACTCGAGCTCGCGGGCTGAAGCCTGACGCAGGAGGCGCTACGTGAGCCGCGAGACCGACGAACGGGACGCGATCCAGGCGATGAACACAACCCTCCGGATCGCGCTCTGTGCCGCCCTCGGGATCGCCTTGGTTGCCGGCCTTCCTGTCGGCGCGAGTGTCGCAGCGCCGCAAGAGGAACCTGTTGCAGCACCCCAAGAGGAGCCCGCTCTAGCGCCCCACGAGGAAGTCGCTCAGGTCGTGGCGGGCGAGCGCGACCCGACGATCGATCTGTTTGTCGCCAAGTGCGCCTCGTGCCACAGCGTCGGCCAGGGGGCGCGGATCGGTCCCGACCTGTCGGGGGCGCACGAGCGCCGCGATCGCGACTGGCTGACCCGCATGATCGAAACGCCCAGCCGTATGCTCCCCAGCGACGCCATAGCGCGCCAGCTCCTCGTCGAGTACGGCAACGTCAAGATGCCCGACCTCGGGCTCACCGGCGACCAGGTTTCCTCGTTGATCGATCTCATCGAGCGCTGCTCAACCGTTCCCTGCGTGCTGGCCGCCGAGCTCGTGCCGGTGGCCAATGCGACGGAAGTCGATGTGGCGCTCGGCGAGGCCCTGTTTCTGGGCTACGAGCCGCTCCTGAATGGTGCGGCTCCCTGCATTTCGTGCCACACGGTCAGAGGCGCGGCGACGATCATCCCGGGCGGCACGCTGGCGACCGACCTGACGCACACGTTCGCGCGCCTCGGCGACGAGGGCCTCGACGCCGCGCTGCGCAGCCCGCCGTTCGCGCTCATGAACAAGGTGTTCAGCGATCATCCGCTTGATCCCATCGAGGCCTTCGCGCTGCGCGCCTACTTGAACGAAGCCAATCGCACCGAGCCTCCCGACACCGCAGCCCTGAGCTTGCCTTTGTTCGGGTTGCTCGGCGCCGGCTTGGCTCTCGTCGTCCTCAACGCTTTCTGGGCCCGCCGGCTCCGTGGTGTGCGACAGCCGCTCACCCGCAGCGCTACTCGGCGGCCCAGCCAGGGAGAGTTCAACTAGTGCGCCAGAAACGTCAACGTACTTATGATCAGGAGCACTGGCCGTGAAGTGGATCAAGGATCTCGTCAGCCCGAAGACCCGCGCCTGGGAAGAGTTCTACAGAAACCGCTGGCAGCACGACAAGGTCGTGCGCTCGACCCATGGCGTCAACTGTACCGGCGGCTGCTCCTGGAACATCTACGTCAAGGACGGGATCGTTACCTGGGAGATGCAGGCGTTGGACTACCCGCGGCTCGACCCCGAGCTTCCCCCCTACGAGCCGCGCGGCTGTCAGCGCGGCATCTCGTTTTCCTGGTATCTGTACAGCCCGATTCGCATCAAGTATCCGTACGTGCGCGGCGCCCTCCTCGACATCTGGCGCGACGTCCGGCGCCAGTACGAGGACCCGGTCGAAGCGTGGGCCGCCATCCAGAATGACGACGAGCTTCGCCGGCGCTACCAGCGGGCCCGCGGCAAGGGCGGGTTCCGGCGCGTCGGCCTTTCCGAATCGATCGAAATCTGCGCTGCGTCGAACCTGCACACCACGATGAAGTGGGGGCCGGACCGGGTCATCGGCTTCTCGCCGATCCCGGCGATGAGCCAGCTCAGCTACGCGGCCGGCGGGCGCTTCCTGCAGCTGATGGGCGGCGTCAACCTGTCGTTCTACGACTGGTATTGCGACCTGCCGCCCGCTTCGCCTGAAACCTGGGGCGAGCAAACCGACGTCGCCGAGAGCGCCGACTGGTTCCACTCCAAGATGATCGCGGTCATGGGTGCGAACCTGAACATGACCCGCACGCCCGATTGCCACTTCATTCCCGAGGCACGGCAGAACGGCACCAAGCTGGTGGTGTTCTCGCCGGATTTCTCGCAGGTGTCGAAGTACGCCGACCAGTGGGTCGCCATCAATGCCGGGCAAGACGGCGCCTTCTGGATGGCGGTAGCCCACGTCATCCTGCGCGAGTACTACGTCGAAAATCCGACGGAGGAATTCGAAAAGTACATCAAGCAATACTCCGATTCGCCGTTCCTCGTGGAGCTCGACAAGAAGGGCGACGGCTACCGCGCCGGCCGCCTGGTGCGCGCCGGCAAGACCGAGGAGTACGGCGAAGAGGAAAACGGCGACTGGAAATTCCTGGTGATGGATTCCCTCAGCGGGCGACCGCGCATGCCCGGCGGATCCGTGGGGCACCGGTGGGGCGAAGCGCAAGGCAAGTGGAATATGAAGCTCGAGGACGCGCGCACGGGCGAGACCATCGATCCCGAGCTGACGTTGCTCGATGACCACGATGAGGTCGCCCAGGTCGAATTCGAGCAGTACGAAGCGAATGGACTCGTGAAGCGGGGCGTCCCGGCCAAGAAGCTGAGGCTCGCCGATGGCTCCGAGATCCTCGTGACCACTGTGTTCGACCTGCTCATGGCTCGCTACGGCGTCGGCCGTGGCCTGGCCGGCGAGTACCCGGCCGACTACGACGATCCCGAGGGTACCTACACACCCGCCTGGCAGGAGGGCTTCAGCGGCATCGATCGCAAGACCGTCCTCGGCTTCGCCCGCGAGTGGGCCGAAACGGCGAAGATCACCGACGGCCGTTGCTGCATCATCATCGGTGCCGGCATCAACCACTGGTACCACAACAACTTGATGTACAGGGCCGGCATCGTCTGCCTCGTTCTCACCGGTTGCGTCGGCAAGAACGGCGGCGGCCTGAACCACTACGTCGGCCAGGAGAAGCTGGCGCCGATGGCGCCGTGGAGCATGATGGCGTTCGCCCGCGATTGGGTCGGCCCACCGCGCCTGCAGAACGCCCCGTCGTGGCACTACGTCAACTCCGGGCAGTGGCGCTACGAGCGCGAGTTCACCGAGTACCACCCGGTGCCCGACGATGCCTCGCTGGCCAAAGGTCACACCATCGACCTGAACGTCAAGGCGGTGCGCAACGGCTGGTTGCCGTTCTTCCCGCAGTTCAACGAGAGCAGCATCGAGGTGGCGCGGCAGGCGCGCGACGCCGGTTGCGATACCGACGAGAAGGTCATCGCCCATGTCGTCGAGCGACTGCGTTCCGGCGACTTGAAGTTCGCCATACAGGACCCCGACGCTCCCGAGTGCTGGCCGCGCACCTGGTACATCTGGCGCGGCAACGCCCTGATGTCGTCGGCCCAGGGGCACGAGTACTTCCTCAAGCACTACCTCGGCACGCACCACAACCTTATTGCCAAGGAGCGGGCCCAGGGTGCGGTTGATGAAGTGATCTGGCGTGACGCACCGGAAGGCAAGTTCGATCTGATCGTCGACCTGAACTTCCGTATGGACACGTCGGCGCTCTACTCCGACATCGTGCTGCCGGCCGCCACCTGGTACGAGAAAGACGATCTCAACTCCACCGACATGCACAGCTTCATTCATCCGCTGTCGGCGGCGACGCCGCCGGCTTGGGAGTCGCGCTCGGACTGGGATCTGTTCAAGGCGATCGCCGTTCGCACGGCCGAGTTGGCCACTCGGCATTTCCCGCAGCCGGTGGAGGACCTGGTGATGACGCCGCTGTTGCACGACACGCCGGCCGAAATCGCCCAAACCGAGATTCGCGACTGGGCGGCAGGGGAGTGCGAGCCGATTCCGGGAAAGACGATGCCCAACTTCACCATCGTCAAGCGCGACTACCGGCGGTTGGGGCAGCGTTTCAAGGCGCTCGGACCGTTGATGCGCGGCACCATCGGCGCCCACGGCGTTTCCTTCGACGTCGCCGACCAGGTCGACCTGCTCACCGCCCACGGGCCGGTAACCGAGGTCGAGGGCAAGCTCCTGGCCGATATTTCCGATGCCCGCGACGCCGCCAACGTGATCCTGGCCTTGGCGCCCGAGACCAACGGCGAGATCGCGTACCGGGGCTACGAGATGTTGCAGAAGAAGACCGGCGTCCCCCTCACCGATCTCGCCGAGGGCACGCGCGGCGTGCGCGCCACCTTCGAAGACCTGCAGGCGCAACCGCGCCGCTTGCTCAACAGCCCGTGTTGGTCGGGGATCATAACCGGCGGCCGTTCGTACTCGGCGTTCACCATGCAGGTGGAGCGGCTCGTGCCCTGGCGGACGCTTACCGGGCGCCAGCACCTGTACCTCGACCATCAGGGCTACATCGACTTCGGCGAGAACCTGCCCACCTACAAGCCGGTGCCGATACCGGCCGACTACGGCGACCTGCGCGAGAGCCCCGAAGACGGCTTGATGCTCAACTACCTGACGCCGCACGGGAAGTGGCACATCCACTCCACGTACTCCGAGAACCACCGGATGTTGACGCTGTCGCGCGGCTGCGAGCCCATCTGGATGAACAACGAGGACGCCACCGAGCTCGACATCGTCGACAACGACTACGTCGAGGTGCACAACGACCACGGCGTCGTCTGCACCCGGGCGGTCGTCTCACACCGCATCCCGCGGGGTATCTGCATCATCTACCACTCGCCGGAACGGACCATCGCGGTGCCCAAGTCGCCGTTGCGCGGGCGGCGGCGGGCGGGCGGACACAACAGCCTCACCCGGGTGCGGCTGAAGCCCAATTTGATGGTCGGTGGCTACGGGCAGTTCACGTACCACTTCAACTACTGGGGTCCGACGGGGGTAAACCGCGACACCGCGGTGCGGGTTCGCAAGCTCGAGAAAGTGGAGTACTGACATGGATGTAAGGTCCCAGGTCTCGATGGTTTTCCACCTGGACAAGTGCATCGGGTGTCATACGTGCTCGGTTGCTTGCAAGAACATCTGGACCGATCGGCGCGGCGCCGAGTACATGTGGTGGAACAACGTCGAAACCAAGCCGGGTACCGGCTACCCGACGGCCTGGGAGGACCAGGACAAGTACAAGGGCGGCTGGGAGCGCAAGAAAGACGGCATCGCGGTGCGGGCGGTGGGCAAGCTGCGCGGCGCGCTCACCGTGTTCCACAACCCCAACCTGCCCACGATCGACGACTACTACGAGCCGTTCACGTACAAGTATCAGGATCTGATCGATGCGCCGGAGGGCGCCGACCAGCCGACGGCCAAGCCGATCTCGATGATCACCGGCGAGGAGATGGAGATCGAGGCCGGCCCCAACTGGGACGACGACCTCGGTGGCTCGCCGATATATGCCGCAAACGACCCCAATCTGCAAAACCTCTCCGACGAGGACCGCCAGGCCATCTTCGAGGTGCAGAAGCTGGTCTTCTTTTACGTACCGCGCATCTGCAACCACTGCCTCAACGCTACCTGCATTGCCGCCTGCCCGTCGGGAGCCCTCTACAAGCGCGGCGAGGACGGCATCGTTCTGCTCAACCAGGAGCGCTGTCGCGCCTGGCGCTTCTGCGTGACCGCCTGCCCGTACAAGAAGACCTACTTCAACTGGTCCACCGGTAAGAGCGAGAAGTGCATCCTGTGTTACCCGCGCCTCGAGAGCGGTCAGGCTCCGGCGTGCTTCCACTCCTGCGTCGGTCGCATCCGTTACCTCGGCATCATGCTGTACGACGCCGATCGCGTGGAGAGCGCCGCCAGCACGGAAGATCCCAAGGAGTTGGTGGCGGCGCAGCGCAAGATCCTGCTCGACCCCTGGGACGAGGAAGTTGTCGAAGGCGCGGCGCGCAACGGCATCGGTGACGACGTGATTGAAGCGGCGCGCAAGTCGCCGGTCTGGAACTTCGTCAAGAAATGGGGGCTGGCGCTGCCGCTGCACGTCGAGCACCGAACCCTGCCGATGCTGTTCTATGTGCCGCCGTTGCTGCCGGTTCTCGCCAAGGCGGACACGGGGACATACGACACGTCGATGGACGGTTTCCTGTCCGATCTCGACAAGAGCCGCCTGCCGATTCAATACATGGCGAGCCTTTTCGGTGGCGGCAATGAAGGCGTCGTGCGCTACGCGCTGCGCAAGCAGCAGGCGGTGCGTCTCTACCGACGGGCCGTGACCGTCGGCGATATCGACCCCTTCGAGCTGTCGAAGGTGCTCTCCGAGGCGGATCTGACGGAGGTGCAGGCGGAGGAGATCTTCAACCTCACGGCCCTGGCGTCCGAGAAGGATCGCTTCGTGATTCCGCCGATGCACCGTGAAGAGGCGTTCGAGCTGATGGGCGAGGAGCCGCTCGAGGCCAAGGGGGCGGGCGTCGGGTTCCGTCGCGCTCCACAGAGAGGAGCCTAGCCGCCATGGACGAGCGGATAACAAACCTGTTGGACCAGATCGGCACAGCGCTCGGCTACCCGGGGCAGGGTTTCCACGATCGCGTCGCCGCGGCGTTGACGCTGGCGGAGCACAGCTCGGAGCTGCTGGGCAACTGCGACGCCGGTCGAGATCTGTCCGGTGCGGCCTCGGCGCTGGCCGACTACCTCGAGGCCCAGGGCGCCGATGCGGCGGCCGAGCGCTACACGGTGCTGTTTGACCTGTCGCCGGTGTGCACCATGTCGATCGGCTATCACGTGTTCGGCGAAACCTACGCGCGCGGCGAGTTGCTCGCCGGGCTGGTGGGCGAGCTGCGACGTCACGACATCGACCCGGGAAGCGAGCTGCCGGACCACCTGCCCGTACTTCTCGGGTTGTTGGGCCGGATGGAAGATGCCGACAGCCGTCAGCTACTGCTGGCGGTTCTCGTGCTGCGGGGTCTCGACAAGATGCTCGCCGAGCTCGGCGACGCCGAGGATCCGTGGAGCGGCATCCTGCGCGCGCTGCCGGAGGCGCTGGCGCGATTATTTCCCGAAGAGGTCGTCTGGCCTGCGGACCTTCCGATGCCGGCTGAGAACGAGCTGCACGGCGCCGCCGACGGGTTCCTGACCGAGGAGGTCGGCGCCCATGCTTGATACGTTGCTGTTCGGGGCGTTGCCGTACGTAGCGGTGATTCTCTTCTTGCTGGTTTCGATTCAACGCTACCGTCACGATCCGTTCACGTTCTCGAGCTTGTCGAGCCAGTTTCTCGAGTCGCGCAAGCTCTTCTGGGGGTCGGTTCCGTTTCACGTCGGCATCCTGGTCCTGTTCTTCGGGCACTTGATCGGCTTCCTGTTCCCGCGCCAGGTGATGCTGTGGAATCGCATCCCGCTGCGACTGTTCATCATCGAGGTGGCGGCTTTCGCGGCGGCGACGCTGGCGCTCATCGGCCTCGTCGGCCTGATAGGCCGGCGTTTCTCGTCGGCGCGACTACGCGTGAACACGACCCTGGCCGATGTGATCGTGTACGTACTGCTTTTGTTCCAGATCGTCACCGGCATGTGGATCGCCTTGTATCTGCGCTGGGGCACGGCCTGGTACACGCAGACGCTCGTTCCGTATCTCTGGTCGGTGGTTCGCTTCCAGCCCGACATCCAGCGGGTCGCGGAGCTCGACCTGATGGCGCGGCTCCACGTGATCGGCGCGTTCACGGTTTTCGCGGTGTTCAGCTTCACGCGGTTGGTCCACGCGCTCGTTGCACCCGTCCCATACCTCTGGCGACCGCTGCAGCTCGTCATCTGGAATCGATCCCGAAGCGGCTGAGGGGAACAACATGAGCTCGTACATCGAGGTGAATTGAAATGCACGAGAATCGAAAGGCCGTCCAGGTCCTGTCGCTCAACACGGTGGCATTCACCGTGTGTTTTGCCGTCTGGATGATGAACGGCGTTCTCATCACCTTCTTGGTTGCCAACGGGGTCTACGACTTCGACCAGGCGCAGATGGGTTGGCTGATCGGCATCCCGGTGCTGACCGGCTCAATATTCCGACTTCCCGTCGGTGTGCTGACCGACAAGTACGGCGGCCGCATCGTGTACACCGTGGTGATGTTGCTGTCTGCTGTCGGCGCCTACGTCGCCAGCTACGCCGACAGCTTCCTCACCTTCATGCTCGCCGGCCTCGGGTTCGGTTTGGCCGGTACGTCGTTCGCCGTCGGCATCGCCTACAGCTCGGTGTGGTTCCCGGCCCATCGACAGGGCACCGCGCTCGGCATCTTCGGCGCCGGTAACGCCGGGGCCGCCGTTACCAGCATGGGCGCGCCGGTGCTCTTGCTGTGGCTCACCGACAACGGAACCAACCTGGAGGCGTGGCGAACCCTGCCGCGCATATACGCGGCGGCGCTGCTGCTGATGGCCGTGTTCTTCTGGCTCTTCACCTACTCGAAGAAGGTCGAACACGGTCACGAGCTGACGCTGCGGGAACGCCTGGCCCCGTTGAAGGAGGTCCAGGTGTGGCGCTTCGGCCTCTACTACTTTCTGGTTTTCGGTGGTTTCGTGGCGCTGGCCCAGTGGCTCATTCCGTACTACGTGAGCGTGTACGGCGTGAGCGTCGCCGCCGCCGGCTTGCTGGCCGCGATCTTCACATTGCCGTCGGGTTTGATCCGTGCCCTCGGCGGCTGGATGTCGGATCACTTCGGCGCGCGCCGGGTCATGTACTGGGTGCTCGGTGGGTGCACGGCAGCCTGCTTGCTGCTGACGGTGCCGCGCATGGATCTGTACGCGCCGGGCGAGGGCGTCATGGCGACGGCGGCCGGCACTGTGACGGAGGTTGCCGTCGATGTCGTGGTGATCGGCGACCGTCGCTACGAGCTGCGTCCGGAGCCTCCCGCTCCGGCGTTCGACGACGAAACCCTGGTCCTTCCGTTTCGGCGATCCTGGCAGGAGGCTGCCGTCGGGCAGGGTGACGAGGTTGCCCGGCGCCAGCTCGTCGCCCGTGGCGTCACCCACATCTACTTTCAGGCCAACATCTGGATCTTCACGGCGCTCGTCTTCGTCGTCGGCATCCTGATGGGGATCGGCAAGGCGGCGGTGTACAAGCACATCCCCGCGTACTTCCCCAAAGACGTCGGTGTCGTCGGTGGCATCGTCGGCGTCCTCGGCGGGCTGGGTGGGTTCGTCTGTCCGATCATCTTCGGCTACCTGCTGCGCGGCCTCGGGATCTGGACGACCTGCTGGGTGTTCTTCTTCTTCCTGTCGCTCGCTTGCCTGTACTGGATGCACATCGTGATCCGCCGGATGGTGTTCCACGAGGCCCCGCACCTGGCGCATGAGATCGAGCATCCCGAAGCACACGGCACCGAACCGGAGATGGCTACTTCATGATGACGCTCGGAGATCGATGGGAACCGGAAGACACCGAATTCTGGGAATCGACCGGCAAGAAGGTTGCCTTTCGCAACCTGTGGATTTCGATTCCCTGCTTGTTGTGCGCCTTCGCGGTGTGGCTGTACTGGTCGGTCATCACCGTGCAGATGCAGAACCTGGGCTTCCCGTTCAGCCGTGAGCAGCTCTATACGCTGTCGGCCATCGCCGGGTTGGCCGGGGCGACGCTGCGAATTCCGAATTCGTTCTTCATCGCCATGTGCGGCGGTCGCAATGTCATCGCGGTGACCACGGCATTGCTGATCGCACCGGCGTTGGGTGTCGGCATGGCGCTGCAGGATCCTTCGACGAGCTACATGACGTTCGCCGTCCTGGCGGCGCTCTCGGGGCTCGGCGGCGGGGCGTTTGCCTCGTCGATGTCGAACATCAGCTTCTTCTTCCCCAAGCGGGTGCAGGGTCTGTCGCTCGGGCTCAACGCCGGGCTCGGCAACGTCGGCGTGAGCGTCATGCAGGTGTTGTTGCCGTTCGTCATGACGTTCGCTCTGTTCGGGGCGCTCGGCGGCGGTCCGCGCACCCTGCCGGGCGAGCTGGGCGGCGCCGATGTGTGGATTCAAAACGCCGGCCTGGTGTGGGCGCCGGTGCTGGTCGTGCTGGCGATCGCCGCGTGGCTCGGCATGAACAACCTGCCGATCCACGACATCGGACCGACGCTGCCGGCGATCGCCAAGATGCTGTGGCTGCTCGCCCTGGGCATGGCCACCTCCGTCATCGGCCTGTACTTGCTGGTCGCGCTCGGTTGGAACATGTGGCTCGTGCTGCCGATCACCATCGTGCTCACCGTTCTACTGATGCGCTACGCGACGCCGGGGGCGGTGCAGGAGAACCTCGGCAAACAGTTCGCGATCTTCGGTAAGAAGCACAACTGGGTGATGACCTGGCTGTACACGATGACCTTCGGCTCGTTCATCGGTTACTCGGCGGCCTTCCCC
>CBDUXW010000049.1:0-11237 GCA_965371275.1 uncultured bacterium
TGTAGAAAGGCGTCACGTCAACGACCATGGAGCCGCTCTGCCCGCTCTCGAGAGAGTCCACGGATTCGCCGTCGTGCATCAGGCCGAGAACCGCGGACGTCGCGGTTGCAAGATCCGTGTAGCCGACGAATTCCGTGCGCTCGACGCCGGCGGCGGCCAGCTGCTCGATGAGCTGTTGGGCCTCACGGGCGCGGGCGCCGCCCTTGCGAGCGTCGCGGGCACGCTTTCGTTGCCCCGCCATGGCGGCCGCGAATCCCTCTTCGTCGACACGTAGGCCGTGATCGGCAGCGAGCTCGCGGGTCAACTCGATGGGGAGACCATAGGTATCGTACAGGCGAAACACGTCGTCTCCCGGTAGCACGTCGCCGCCGGCTTCCTTCAACTCGACAACCACTTCGTCAAACACCTGGGTGCCGACGCCGAGGGCGCGGAAGAAGCGGTTTTCTTCGGCGGTCGTAACCTTCTCGATCAGCTCCTGGGCCTGTCGCAGTTCGGGGTATACGTCGCCCATGTTCTCGACGACGCTGGCGGCCGCTTCGTGCAGGAAAGGCCCGTCGAAGCCGAGCTTCATGCCGAAGCGCACGGCACGGCGAATCAGGCGGCGCAACACGTAGCCGCGGCCCTCGTTGGCCGGGCTGACGCCGTCAGCCAGCAGGAACGCGGTGGCGCGGCTGTGGTCGGCGATGACACGCAGCGCGGTGTCGACCTCCTCGTCGTCGCCGTAAACCTTGCCGGCACGCGCGGCGACACCGTCGATCAGCGGGCGAAACAGGTCGGTGTCGTAGTTGCTGCGAAGCCCCTGAACCACGGCCGTCACGCGTTCGAGGCCGGCGCCCGTATCGATGTTCGGTTTCGGCAACGGCGCCACGTCGCCGCTCTCGTCGGCATTGAACTGCATGAACACCAGGTTCCACAGCTCGACGAAGCGGTCGGCATCGAGGTCGATGTCAGCGGGCTCCTCGTAGCCGGCGCTGTGCGGCCACTCGAAGTCACCTTCGCCGTAGTCGAAGTGAATCTCGGAGCACGGACCGCACGGGCCGGTATCTCCCATCGACCAGTAGTTGTCCTTCTTGCCGAGCCGCCGGATCCGATGATCGGGTAATCCGACGATGCTCTTCCACAGATCGAACGCTTCGTCGTCTTCCTCGTAGACGCTCACCCACAGCCGCTCCGCAGGCAGGCCGAATTCTTCGGTCAACAGCTCCCAGCCCATCTCGATGGCCTCGGCCTTGAAGTAGTCGCCGAACGAGAAGTTGCCGAGCATCTCGAAGAACGTGTGGTGATAACTCGACGGGCCGACGTTCTCGAGATCATTGTGCTTGCCCGATACCCGCATGCACTTCTGCGAGGTCGCGGCGCGCTGGTAGCCGCTCTTCTCGTGGCCCAGGAAGATCTCCTTGAACTGATTCATCCCGGCGTTGGTGAACAGCAGTGTCGGGTCGTCCTGCGGGATCAGGCTGCTGCTCGCAACCAAGGTGTGGCCACGGTCCTCGAAGTACTGCAGGAATCGATCGCGCACTTCCGCCGAGCTCGGCGCGCCGGCAATCGGAGTCTGTTGTTCGTCTCGTTCGGCCATGTGCTTGGTGGCGGGACTGCTTGGAGCAACGCCAACGTCGGCGGGATGATCTCAGGTTCCGGGATCGTCCAGCCAGGGCGAGAGCTTGCGAAGTATCAGGTAGCGTGGGAAGGAGCGTCTCATGAGGTGGTCGAAGCAGCGCTTGGCCGTCGCCAGATCTTCGGGGTCACCGTGCCGGGCCGCCCACCGATCGAACGCTCGATCGAGAACTTTCTCCTCGCCGCCGAGCGCCTCGAACACCTCGTCGATGACGGTTTCGCTCATTGTCGCGGTAAGGCCCTGACGCTGCAAGTCCCGCAAGGCATCGCGCCGGCCGGCCGGCCGCCGGCTGAGGCGCACCTCGAGACGCGTGTGTCCGAACTTGCGGTCGTCGAGATACCCGAGGTCAGCGCAGCGCCGGCATGCGTCGTCGACTTCCTCGGCAGGATATCCCTTGCCGGCCAAGCGCTCTGCCATCAGCACACGGCTATAGTCGCGCCGCGCCAGCATGGCAAGAGCTTCGGTGTACGCGGCTCGTCGTTCGCGCGACACGGCGCCTCGGAACCTCGGTCGATGTCACGCGATCCGAGCCGGAGCTTGTTACTCCGGCGTCTCGCGCATGGATTCCATCGTGTGCTCTGCAGCTTCCGTCGACGTAACGATACCCCGCAACTGCAGCTTCATGTCGTTCGGGTTGGTGGCCGCGGCGAGCGCTTCCTCGACCGAGATCAGGCCCTGCTTGTTGAGCCACAGCAACGACTGGTCGAACGTCTGCATGCCGTACTGGCTCACACCGGCGGCGATGGCATCGCGAATCTCGACGACCCGGTCACGATCGCGAATGCACTCGCGGATGAATGTCGTCGCCAGCATGATCTCGGCGGCCGGCACACGGCCCTTGCCCTCGTCGTGACGCACCAGGCGCATGGAGATCACCGCGCGCAGCACTTCGGCGAGCTGCGCCCGGATCTGCTCCTGTTGATAGGGCGGAAAGACCGAGATGACACGGTTGATGGTTTCCGGGGCATCCAGCGTGTGCAGCGTCGACATCACCAGGTGGCCGGTCTCCGCCGCCGTCATGGCGGTCTCGATGGTTTCCTTGTCGCGCATCTCACCGACCAGGATCACATCGGGGTCCTGACGCAATGCGGCACGCAGGGCGCCATCGTAACTGCTCGTATCCTGCCCCAGCTCACGCTGCGTGATGATCGATTTTCCGCCGGTGTGCAGGAACTCGATGGGATCTTCGATCGTCACGATGTGCCGCGCCCGATTGCGGTTGATGTGATCGACCATCGCGGCCAGCGTCGTCGATTTGCCGCTGCCGGTAGTGCCCGTGCACAACACCAGACCGCGCTCTTCCATGGCGATCTTCTCGATCACCGGCGGCAGGCTGAGATCGCGGATCGTCTTGGTCTGGCCCGGAATGACACGCAGCACCGCACCGTGAACCCCGCGCTCGATGAACACGTTGCAACGAAAACGACCGAGGGCGTAGACGGAATAACTGGCGTCGAACTCCTTGAAGTCGTCGACGCCCGTGTCGTGATCCTCGAGGATCTTCTCGGCCAGGTGGCGCGTGTCGGCAGCGGTGAGCGGCGGCATGTCCATCGGCCGCAAGACGCCGTCGATACGCAAATACGGCGGCGCGTCGACTTTCAGGTGCAGGTCGGAAGCTTGGCGAGCGACGGCATCAGAGAGGAGGGTATCGAGATCTACGGGCATGGCGGCCTGGTCGTTCGAAGGTTGAGTGCAAGCGCGTGCTTGTCAGCGTTGCACATACGTGGGCACGACAGGCCAATGATGGTACAGCCTGGGCATGCTAAACAACCTCAAAATCGCGGCGCCCAACTGCATCCGCGGCGCCGTGTCGATGGGCGCCTCCCATGGCGCCGCCCGCACCTGCTTCAGGCGACCGTCTCGGGCACTTCGACCACCGCGGCCTCACGCCCGGCATAGACCGGCGTCAACCAGCCGTGGTCGTCTTCGGTCTGACCTTTGACATGTGCGAAGAACAGCTCCTGCAACTTAGCGGTAATCGGACCGCGTGTGCCGGCGCCAACCGGCAGCTTGTCGACGGAGCGCACCGGCGTGACCTCGGCGGCGGTGCCGGTGAAGAACACCTCGTCGGCGATGTACAGGCTTTCACGCGGCACGTCTTGCTCCTCGACGTCGTAGCCGATCTCGCGCGCCAGCGTCATGATGGTTTCGCGCGTGATGCCGGGCAACACGGAGGCGGCCAAGGGCGGTGTGGTGATCTTGCCGTCACGAATGATGAAGATGTTCTCGCCACTGCCCTCGGAAACGTAGCCGCGGGCATCGAGCGCGATGCCTTCGGCGTACCCCTGCTCGAGGGCTTCCATCTTGATGAGCTGGGCGTTCATGTAATTGGCTGCAGCCTTGGCGATTCCCGGCAGCGTATTGGTGGCGACGCGATTCCAGGAAGAAACCATCACATCGACGCCGTCTACGAGCGCTTCCTCGCCCAGATAGGTGCCCCACTCCCAAACCATGATGTACGCCTCCACCGGGCACGGCAGCGGGTTGACGCCGAGCGAGTGGTAGCCGCGGAAAACGATCGGACGGATGTAGCAGGAATCCATCTCGTTGGCGCGAATCGTCGCCAGGCACGCTTCTTCCAGGGCTTCGGCGGACAACTCGATCGGCATCCTGTAAATCCGCGCCGAATTGCACAGGCGCTTGACGTGATCGTCGAGACGGAAGACGGCCGACCCGTGCTCGGTGTCGTAGCAGCGAATACCTTCGAACACTGCCGAAGCATAATGAACGACGTGCGAAGCAACGTGGATGTGGGCGTCATCCCAGTCGATGAACTCGCCGTTGTGCCAAATCTTCGAGGACGGTTTGAGTCCGGCCATTCTGCCTCTCCGTGCACGCGAAACGGGGTGGGAACGGAGGAATTATATCATGGTGCCGGAGCGGGAAAACGGTGCCGGCATGGCGAACAAAACGAACGATTTGTCACCCTGCGGGCGTGATGGCGCCGAGTACTCTGGGGCCATCCGCGCCGGTGGCGGCGGCGACGTTGCCAGTGCGCCCGGCCAGCGTTTCGAACGCCAGCAAGGCGAACGCGACGGCTTCCTTCGCATCGCCGGGAAGGCCCGCGACCTCGTCTGAAGTACGCAACGGGGTTTCGCCCAGGTGCCTCACGAGGGCCTCGACCACCGCCCGATTGTGAGCCCCTCCACCCGATATCACGACCTCGTCGACCGGTTGCGCCGGGCGAATAAATGCATCGATCGCGTCGCTCACCGTGCGAGCGGTGAGCGTTGCCAACGTGGCAAACAAGGCGGCGTCATCCAGGGCAGCAGATGCCTCCCATAACGAATCGGCAAAGTCGCCCAGAAAATCGCCTGTGTCCGCGGATTTCGGCGGCGCCGCCTGAAAAAACGGATGCGCCAGCGCCAGGTCGAGCACCGCGGCGTCGGCGCCTCCCGCGAGCCCCAGTCTGCCGTCGACGTCGTATCCCTCCGCCAGGCAGCGCAAGCGCGCCGCCATGTCGAGCAGCACATTGCCCGGACCGGTATCGAACGCCTGAACCTCGTCGATACGCGCCGCCGGAGGCAGCGCGGTGAGGTTGGCGATGCCGCCGATATTCAACACCACCCGGCCGCGGTCGGGATCGCCGTACAACCGGTGATCCAACAACGGTACGAGCGGCGCCCCCTGCCCGCCGGCCGCCACATCGCGGGAACGAAAATCGGAGACCGTCGTGATACCCGTGCGCTCGGCGATGACCGCAGCGTTGCCGATCTGCAACGTCGCACGGACCTGCTGGCCGGCGAAGGTTTGGAGGTCGGGCAGATGCACGAGCGTTTGGCCGTGCGATCCGATGCCGAGTACCGCTCCGGAATTCACGCCCGCGGCCACCAGCAAATCGGCGGCGGCGCTCGCGAACGCTTCGCCGACGGCAGCGTCGAGCAGCGCGATGCTCGACGCCGAGGTGGCATCGGTAGCGGCGCGGAGCGCGACCGCCAACTCCGACGCGTATGGATACGTGCGAAAGGCCACGAGATCGACGTCGTCGCTCGCCTCGACGAATCGCACCAGCGCCGCGTCGATTCCGTCCATCGAGGTGCCCGAAGAGAGGCCAACGATGAATTGCGGCTCGATTGCTTGCTCCATGGGTCCGATGGTAGCGTGGCGCGCTGAATGGTTCCCCTCTTCACCTGATCTCGCACGCCGTATGGAATCCCTCGCCACCTGGTTTCAAGAAGTTCTAGCGCCGTACGGAGTCTTCGGGATCCTCGTACTGTCGGCGCTCGATTCGTCGTTCATCCCCATGCCGGCTTTCATCGACCTCGCGGTAATGGGTGCGGCCGCACTGGCGCCGCAAAACGCTGTCGGTTACGGCGCCGCCGCTGTCGTCGGTTCGACGGCCGGCGTCATGCTCGTCTACGGCCTGGCGCGCAGCGGCCGCAAGCTCTCGAGCGGCAACAGCGAGCGGCTGGCCTGGGCAGAGAGCTTCCTGCAACGCCGCGGCGCACTGGCCCTGATGACCGCGGCGCTCATGCCGGCGCCGTTCCCCTTCAAGGTCGTGGTCCTCACGGCCGGCTACCTCCGGCAGCCGGTTCTGAGCGTGCTTGTGGGCGTTGGCGCCGGCCGACTCATCCGCTTCGGCGCCGAGGCGTTCTTGGCGGCGCGCTACGGGCGCAGCATCATCGAGGCGGTGCAATCGAACGGCCCACTGATCGGCCTGGCGATGGGTATCGCGATCGCCGCCGGCGGTTACGCGTTCTATCGCTGGCAGGCCTCGATGACGTCGAAGTCGACTGCCGCCTGATCAGCAAGGTACTGAAATTCCCCGACGGTCTTCCAGTACCCGCTCAAGAATCGCTGTCTTGGTTCGCGGCGGCGCGCAGCTTGGCCAGCACATTCAACGCCTCCAACGGCGTCAGCCCGTCGACGTCGACGTCGCGCAGCTCGGCGACGACGGGATGCTCGGCAGCTTCGAAGAGCCCCATCTGCGCGGCCGGCTCGCCTTGGTGACGGGCCCACCTCGGACCCGTCGGCGTCGGCGCGTCGTTGGCCTCCAGGTTGGAGAGAATTTCCTCCGCCCGGTCGACGACGGCCGCCGGCAACCCCGCCAGGCGGCCTACGTGGATGCCGTAGGAACGATCTGCCGGGCCGGGCTCGACCTTATGGAGAAACACGACGCCGGCAGCAGATTCGTGCGCCGTCACGTTCAGATTACGGAGGCTCGGCAGGACACCTTCGAGTGCGGTGAGCTCGTGATAGTGGGTGGCGAATAGCGTCCGCGGCGCAATCGCGTCGTGCTGCAAGTATTCGACGACCGCCCAGGCCAGCGCCAATCCGTCGTAGGTGCTGGTGCCACGTCCGACCTCGTCCAGGATCACCAGGCTGCGCGGCGTGGCGTTGTGCAAGATATTGGCTGTCTCCTGCATCTCGACGAGGAACGTGGAAGCGCCGCGCGCCAGGTTATCGCTCGCCCCTACCCTGGTGAATATCCTGTCGACGACGCCGACTCGCGCCGATGTCGCCGGCACGAAGCTGCCCATCTGCGCCAAGATGGTGATCAGCGCGACCTGTCGCAGGTATGTCGATTTGCCGCCCATGTTGGGGCCGGTCAGTATCTGGATTCGATGCCCTTCATCGTCGAGGTAGGCGTCGTTGGGAATGAAACGCTCCTCCGGCTGCAGCATTTCGACAACCGGGTGACGGCCTTGTCGGATTTCGAGTACCGGGCCGTCGTCGACTACAGGCCGCACGAAATCGTGGAGGGCTGCCACTTCCGCGAGACCGGCAAGCGCGTCGACACGGGCCACGGCGGCCGCGGTGACATGCAACCTGCCCGCTTCGCCGGCGACGTGGTCACGCAACTCGTTGAACAAGCGTCCCTCGAGCTCACCGATTTTCTCCTCGGCCGTCAGCACCGTCTCCTCGAACTCCTTCAGCTCCGGTGTGATGAAACGCTCGGCATTGGCCAGCGTCTGTTTACGGACGTAGGTGTCGGGTACCTTCGCGAGGTTCGATTTGGACACCGCGATGTAGTAACCGAAGACCCGGTTGAACCCGACCTTCAGTGAGGAAATTCCGGTTCGCTCACGCTCCTGCTCCTGTAGTCCGGCGATGAACGATTTCCCTTCGCCGCGCGCGCCTCTCAGCCTGTCGAGCTCGGCATCGAATCCGTCACGGATCACGCCGCCGTCGGACAGGTTGAGGGGCGGATCGTCGGCGAGGCGATCGGCGATGTAGGCACTCACATCCGCGCACGGGTCGACCGCTGCCCGAAGCTCGTCGCCCAGGTCGGTACCACCGAGCTCAGCCAAGCGCTCGCGCAGGTCCGGTAGCTGTTCCAAAGACCCGCGCAATGCCGCCATATCGCGAGGGCTCGCGGTCCCCATCGTGATGCGCGTGGTGAGGCGCTCGACGTCGCGGACCTTGCCGAGGCCGTCGCGCACTTCAGCGCGTGTTTGCGGCGCCGCGTGAAGAGCGGCAACCGCATCGAGTCGGCGCCCTATCGCTTCGGCTTCGCGCAGCGGCCGCAGCAGCCAGTTGCGGACCCGACGCCCGCCCATCGGGGTCACGGTGGCGTCGATCACGTCGAGGACCGAGCCCCGACGAGTCCGATCCTGCCACGATTCGAGCAACTCCAGCGTGCGGCGGGTGGCGGCATCGAGTTGCAGGTACTCGCGCTCGCGATACCGGCGCAGCGACTGTATGTGATGCAATGGGGCCTTCTGCGCCTCGGCCGTGTAGGCCAACAGGGCGCCGGCGGCACCGACCGCCTGTTCCACGCCTTCGAGGTCGTAGCCGGCCAGCGAGGCGACGCCGAAGTGCTCACACAATCGATTGGCGGCACGGCCCGGCTCGTACGTCCAAGCGGGCACCGCGCTCCACGTCGAGGAGCCCGTGGCGACAAGCGCGTCTTGTTCGGTCCCCACCCATGCAGCCCGCTCGGCGCCCTCCGGATAGCAAATTTCCCGCGGCGCCAGGCGACCGATTTCCTCGCCTGCCCGGCGTTCACGATCGTCCCCCTCGAACTGTCCGGTCACGAAATCGCCGGTCGAAACATCCAGCGCCGCCAAGCCGATCGCCTCGTCACCTTCGAGCACGGAAACCAGGTAATTGTTCTCGCGGCTGCGCAACAGGTTGTCTTCGACCAGAGTGCCGGGCGTCATCACCCGCACGACCTGACGATCCAGCATGCCCTTGGTGTTTGCCGGGTCGCTTACCTGCTCCGCGATGGCGACTTTGTGGCCGGCATCGAGCAAACGGGCGATGTAGCCGTCGGCCGCGTGCACCGGCACGCCGCACATCGGGGCCTCGGAAACCTTTCCCTTGTTGCGCGCTGTCAGCGTAATTTCCAGCAGGGAGCTGGCGACCTTGGCATCTTCGAAGAACATCTCGTAGAAGTCACCGAGCCGGAAAAAGACGATGGCGTCGTCGTGCGCAGATTTGATGCGGTGAAACTGCTGCATCATCGGCGATCGGGTGTCTCCGGCGGGCATGGCCGCCAGATTAGCACGGGTGATGGGGCTATGATCTGTGCAGGAAATGCCTCCGGAAACCCGGGAAATAAGGTGAACAAACCCACGCTGCTCGCCATCGATTGCGCCTCGGTACCGGCCAGCGTCGCCCTGTTGCGCGGCGGTGAAACGGCATTCGAAGCGGCTCATCGAGACGCGGCCCGCACCGACGCGTGGCTGGCCACGGCGCTCGACGAATGTTTCGCCACTTCGAACACCGATCTCGATGAGCTCGATGGTCTGGTGGTCACAGTGGGACCCGGCGCGTTCACCGGTATTCGCGTCGGCATAGCCACTTGCCTCGGACTGTCGGCGCCCCGCGGTCTACCGGTCTGCGGCGTGCAAACGCTGGAGGCCTTGGCCGAGTCGGGGCACGCGCAGTCGGCGTTGATCGCCTGCTGCGTCGACGCGCGTCGCGGCCAGGTATACGGGGCGATCTTTCGACTCGACACACCGCCGACGCTTCCCATGAGCCCCGAGTGGGGCCCCGAAGTATGCGCCCCGGCGCACTTCGCCGCTGTCGTGACAGCCACCGAAGGCGCGCTCGTAATCGGTTCGGGCGCCCCGTTGCTCGGTGCCCCGGGCGATTCCTGCGCCGCCGAAACGAGCGTATATCTGGCCGCAGCCGCCGGGCGCTTGGCCGCACGGACGTGGCAGGCAGGCGACAATTCGCCTGCCGAATGGCCCTCTCCGGAACCGTTCTATATACGGCCGCCCGACGCAACGCCACCCAAGAGTCCGCTGCTCGCCGGCCGCTGACCCGTCGACGCATGACTCGACAGCGTCCTGAGTCGGCGTGATCGTGCGACATCCTCGGCGGGTCGGATGGCGCCCGACCGCGACGGCGCGTGAGCGGCGCGGGGTGTGATTGAGGCCTCCGTCGACCGGTGGTACTGTCGCCCTAACTTGCGAGCCCCTACCACCGCAACATCTGGAGGCGCCGGTATGGAGATGGCTGAACCGCAAATCCGTAACATCCTGCTCGATGAGAACGACGAGTTCCGTGGACTCGCCACCCAACATGCGGACTTCGAAGCACGCCTTGAGGAGATCAGCAGCAAGCACCTTCCGAGCGAGCGGGAACGTATCGAAGAAATCGAGATCAAGAAGCACAAGCTGCTCCTGAAAGATCAGATGGCAGTAATGATTCGCGACTACAAGAGCGTGAATCTCGCCGCCGTAACCCACTGAGCGCCAAACCGGACGTCGATAGGTCCGCGTCGAGCACGCCCCGGGACACGCGAGGTGTCAGTGACCCTCGCGCACCGCCGACCCCATGCTCATTCGATCTGAAGCCCTGCCCTACGTCTTGCTGCCGGCTGTTGTGGGCGCCGTCGCGGCCGCCACGGGACATCCAGTCGTCGGCACCGGCGCCGGCCTCGTGGCGCTCCTGCTCGGGGCCTTCTTTCGCGATCCGCAGCGTGTCTCCGATGCGCCCGCCAACGCCATCCTCGCGCCGGCCGACGGCAGGGTAGTCGAAGTTGACGAGAGCTCCGGTGTGATCGCCATTTTTCTGTCGATCTTCAACGTGCACATCACCCGTGCGCCGTTCGCCGGCGAGCTCCGTTCGTGGGACCGCATCGAAGGCGGCTACGCCTTTGCCTTTCGCGAATCGGCCAGCCACAACGCCCGCTGCGTGTTGTCCATGGAGACCGCGGCCGGGCGGCTCGAGCTCTCGTTGATGGCCGGCGCCGTCGCCCGCCGTGTCGTGCAATGGGTACAACCCGGACAGGAGCTCGAGCGCGGCGAGCGCGTCGCACTGATCAAGTTCGGCTCGCGCGCCGAGTTGCGCCTTCCCCGCGGCTGCGTTCCTGTGGTATCCGTAGGGGAACGTACGCGAGCCGGAGTAACGATCGTTGCCGAGGCTCGCGCCCCGAAAGGCGACTCATGATGCGCAGGCCGCGAGCCCGCAAACAGCTGCGCAGAGGGATCTACCTGCTGCCCTCCAGCTTTACGCTGGGAAACTTGTTTTGCGGCTTCTACAGCATCATCGCCACCTTGGAGGGGAACTTCGGCCCGGCCGCCGCCGTCAAAATCACCGCCTACAGCAGCGGAGAATGCAGAGAAGAAGTTCAGCGTGTTGTGCATGATCACGATGTTCACCTCGTCATCGAGATCGTCGAACCGCCCCGCGCCGAACTCGATCGGGGTCAGCAGGTCGGATCGCATAT
>CBDUXW010000050.1:0-11131 GCA_965371275.1 uncultured bacterium
AACGAGGAGGACCTCTATTCCGTCTTCACGGTCTACGGCTGGAAGTTCTGCGACGTGCGCGTCGCGCCGGACAACGAAGACGAAATCTTCATCCTCGGCAACCGCGGCTTTCACTCGACCGACGGCGGCGCGACGTTCGAGCGCATCGGCGAGGAGATCATCCGCCTCTACGACACCGAGGGCGAGGTCATGCACCTGGATCACCACGAACTCTGGATCGACCCGCTCAACCCCGACCGGGTACTGCTGGGCAACGACGGCGGCCTGTTCATCTCGCACGACCGCGGCGAGACCTGGTTGCACGTCAACAACATTCCGGCGGCCGAGTTCTACGCCGTCTCGACCGACCTGGCGACGCCGTACAACATTTACGGCGGCACGCAGGACAACGCGGCGCTCTATGGACCCAGCAACGTCGAGCTCGCCGACGCCGCCGACGATCCCTGGGAGAACGTCTACCTCGACCGCTGGACCGGCGGCGATTCGTTCAACACCTGGCTCGACCCGACCGATCCGCGCATCGTCTACTACGAGCACCAGCACGGCAGCATGCTGCGGATGGACATCACGGGTGGAGACGTGCAATCAGGCGGCGAATCGACAGAACGCATCCGACCGGGCGGCGAGGAATCCTGGCGCTTCGGCTGGTACACGCCCTTCTTCATCTCACGGCACAACCCGTTGACGCTCTACGCGGGCGCCAACCTAGTGCTCAAATCGCTGAACCGAGGCGACGACTGGCGCGCGATCAGCCCCGACCTCTCGGACCCGGCGATGGGCGAACGTGGGGTCACACCGTTCGGCACGATCACGATGTTGTCGGAGTCGGCCTTCCACCCCGGCCTTCTATACGCCGGCACCGAGGGCGGCAGCGTCTGGCTGACGCGCAACGACGGCACCGAATGGGAAAAGGTCGACCAGGGATTGCCCGACAAGTGGGTGAGCCGCGTGATCGCCTCGCAACACCAAATCGGTACCGTCTACGTCTCCTTCACGGGGTTCCGAGAAGACGACTTCGAAAAGTACCTCTACGTTTCGGACGACTTCGGCGAGACGTGGCGTTCGATCGCGGGGAATCTGCCCTCGGAGTCGATCAACGTGATCCGCGAGGACCCCGGGAGTCCCGACATTCTCTACGTGGGAACCGACCTCGGCGTGTACGTCTCGCTCGACCGCGGCGAGAGCTGGCTGTCGCTGTGCGCCAACTTGCCGACCACGCCGGTACATGACCTGGTACTTCACCCGCGCGACAACGAGCTGGTCATCGGCACCCACGGCCGCAGCGTCTTCGTGCTCGACGTGAGCGCGATTCGCCAGCCGGCGGGTTGAGATACGCGGGCTAGCCAGGGGAGGACCGCTCAGGCACCGAGCGACTTCAGGCCACGCGCCTCCACTTCAAAGTGCGGACTACTGATTCGCCAGCCACGGACGTCGTGGGGAGGCGCAACGTCAATTGGTTGCCCTCGACTTCCATTCGCCGCGTCACCACAACCCCTACGTTCTCCGGCGACAGCGCTCCCTCAAGAGTCTGAGTGACCACGTGGCTCTCCTCGTCGACAGAATAACGACCGAAGTAGGCGTCGTAGCCGCTCACCGCGCGACTGTTGTTGCGCCCTGTTGACGTAGGGGAAGCCTCTTCCACGTCGTCCGCCGCGCGATCTCGTTTCATGAACTGGGCGCTGAAGCGACCGCCGGCGTCGTACACGAGGAGGCCGATAGGCTCGTCTCCCAAGCCGGGCTCCGGGCACGCCTCGCCGGACTCGGTTCGGTCCTTCCTGTAGAACAGTTCCCACGTACCGACCAACGATGCTGCAAACGTGCCTGAAACCTCCGCGGACAATGTCATGCGTGCTCCGTAGTAAGAATGGGCTCTTCCAACCAACCTGAACCGGTCGAGCTGCACAGCCTCGGCCATCACCCTGCCGCCGCCAAACTGGTATTCGGCTGCATCCCTCTCTCGACGCGAAGAACATAGAGAGTAGGATGAGCGGGTCATTCACCGCCATCCAGCGAGGTTCCGTCGTGCACACGTTCTCGAGCCGTTTCCGCGCCCTGGCGCTCCCCTTGAGCGCCGTCGTCATCATCCTTGTCGCGCTGCCCGCCGTCGCACAAGAAAGGCGCCCGCTGACCTTCACCGACCTCATGAAGCTGCGTGAGATCGAGCGGCCTTCGATGTCGGCGGACGGCGCCTGGGTCGCCTTCACTGCCGAGCCCGACCGTGGCGATCCCGAAGTGATCGTGCGCTCCGTTGACGGCCGCAGGCGCTACGTGGTCCCACTGGCGAGCAACGCGGTGATGACCCGCACCGGCGCCTTCGTCGCCGCGCGCCTCAATCCCTCGTTGGAGGCGGTCGAAACCGCCGAACAGGGCGAGGTGCCGCGCCGCGGCCTGGTGTTGCTGGCCACCGCCGACGGCGCCACCGTCGAGATGGCAGACGTCGAGCGATTCGCATTTTCGGCGGATGGCCGCTGGCTCGCGTACCACGAGCTCGCCCCCGAAGATGGTGACGAGGGCGACGAGGACACGTCGGCCGGCGACCGCGCGCCCGGCACCCGCTTGATGCTGCGCGGGCTCACCTCCGGGCGCGAGATCGAGGTGCTCGACGCGCGCTCGTTCGCCTTTGCCGAGGAGGGCAGCACCATCGCCTACACGGTGGCCGCCACCGACAACGCGCGCGACGGCCTCTACGTGCGCGACTTGAGCGCCGCCGGTGCGACGGAGCAGACGATCGACGCCCGTCCGTTCGGCCACTACGCCGAGCTCACCTGGAGTGAGGCGGGCGGCAACCTCGCGTTCGTGATGGCGATCGAGGACGAGGACGGCGAGCCCGGCGCGGGCACGCTTATGGCCTGGGACGGTACCGGCGCCGAGGAGCTGGTGACCTCCGACGACGCGCCCGACGGCTGGTTCGTGCCGACCGACAACAGCCTCGAGTGGAGCAACGACGCGGCGCGCCTGTTCTTCGGTTGGCGGCCCATCCGCGACGACGAGCGTGACCGGCTCGAAGACACCGAAAACACCGAGAACGAGTTGGAGAAGGCCTTCGACCCCTACGACAACGAGGCTATCCTCGCCGACCGCGGCGTCGACGTGTGGCACTGGCGCGACCCGCGCATCAACACGCAACAGAAGATCCTGTGGGACCGCGACAAGGACCGCACCTATACCGCCGTGCGCCATATGGACTCCGGCAAGGTAGTTGCCCTCGCCGACCCCGAGGTTCCGGACCTGACGGTGCCCGACAACAACCGCGTCGCGCTGGCACGTTCCGACGTCCCGTACCGCTGGGAATCCACCTGGACCGGCGGCAACGAGGATGCCTACGTCGTGGATCTGTCCAGCGGCAAGCGCACCATGATCGCCGAGCGCCTCGACGGTCGCGCTTCCCTGTCGCCCGAGGGGCGTTTCGCGACCTACTACCGCGATGGCGATTACTTCCTCTATGACGTCATGTCCGGCGAGCCGCGCAACCTCACCGAGGGCCTCGGCGTGCCGTTCGCCAACGAGGACCACGACTACCCGCAGCCGGCGCCCGGCTACGGCATCGGTGGCTGGATAGAAGACGACGTCGCCGTGCTCGTGTACGACAAGTACGATATCTGGGTCGTGCCGACCGACGGCGCCGCGGCGTGGCGCCTGACCGCGGGCGAGGGGCGCGCGGCCAAGCGCATCTTCCGTGTCCTCGACACCGACCCGGAGACGGTAGCGCTCGGCGCGGCCGACGAGCTGTTGCTGTCTTCGTATCACGACCTGAACAAGAACTTCGGCTTCTACCGCGCCCGCGCCGACGCACCAGGCATCGAGCGCCTCCACGAGGAGGCCAAGATGTTCACCTGGCTCGCCCAGGCCGAAGATGCCGACGCGGTGCTGTTCACGCGCGAGGACTACGACGAGTTTCCCGACCTGTGGGTCGCCGACGACACCGGTTTCGCCAACTCGCGCAAGCTCACCGACGTGAACCCGAACATCGCCGAGTTCGCCTGGGGCAGCTCGGAGCTCACCGAGTGGCGGAGCGCCGACGGCACGCCGCTGCAGGGCGTCGTCATCAAGCCGGGCAACTACGAGGAAGGCAAGCGCTACCCGGTGCTGGTGTACTACTACCGTTTTTTCTCGCAGCGGCTGCACGAGTTCAACCAGCCGGCTGTTAACCACCGCCCGAGCTTCCCGCTGTATGCGAGCAACGGCTACGTGGTGTTTCTGCCCGACGTACGCTTCGAGGTCGGCCGTCCCGGTTTCGCCGCTACCAAGAGCGTCGTACCCGGTGTGCAGCATCTCGTCGACATCGGCATCGCCGACCCCGACGCCATCGCGCTACACGGCCATTCGTGGAGCGGCTACCAGACCGCATTCATGGTGACTCAGACCAACATTTTCAAGACCGCCATCGCCGGCGCTCCGGTGAGCAACATGACGAGCGCCTACTCGGGCATCAGGCTGGGCTCTGGATTGGCGCGCCAGTTCCAGTACGAGATGACGCAGTCGCGCCTGTCCGGCAGCCTGTGGGAGGCGCGTGACGACTACATCGACAACTCGCCGGTGTTTTTCGCCGACAAGATCGAAACGCCCATGCTCATCCTGCACGGTGACGTCGACGACGCCGTGCCCTGGGAACAGTCCATCGAGTTGTACCTGGCGCTGCGGCGCAACGGCAAGGAGACGGTCTTCCTGCAGTACCGCGACGAGCCGCACCACCCGCAAACCTACGCCAACAAGCTCGACTGGGCGATGAAGATGAAGGAGTGGATCGATCACTACCTCAAGGGCGAGCCGGCGCCCGCATGGATCGAGATGGGGATCCCGTACGTCGGTCGGTGACTCGAGGGAAGTCTCACGTGTCGAGATTTCGGAATCAACCTCCGAAATTTCATCGACGGCGGCGGGAGCTCCTGCGAGTAGACCGCTCTCAGCCGCCGAGCAAGTGCTGGACCTCTTCGCGGCAGTCGGTGAGCATGAGCTCCACGAACGGGGCGAGGTCGCCTCGTTCGCGAATCCAGCGCTCGGAATCAACCGCGGTGATGTCTTCGAGGGCCTCGAGAACTCGGGACTCCGATTCCTCTCGGGCCTGCCGCACCGCCTGTTCGAACACCTCGTTCTCCAGCACGAATTCCTCGGCCGCGGATCCCGAGGATTCGGCCGTCGGGAATTGATCCTCGAAGGCCAGTCGCCATTCGATGTAATCCGCCGCGAGGCGGCAAGGAGGCAACGCGGCAAGCCTGTCGATGCGAGCCGACTTCCGGCCCTCCAGCAGCACCAGCCAGGCAAAGGACACAACGATCCCGCCGATGAGGATCTTGGCTCCGATGCCCAATTTCGTCTTTTCCATTGCCGGTTCGGACTGATGAGTTTGTGCTCTCAGGCTCCGCGTCGAGCACGACCGCCATCATCTTACCGCCGTATGGGCCTGTTGCCCCGCGAATACCCCTACTGGAGCTCGGCGGTCACGAGCGTCGAATCGAGTACGCTCGCGGTGGCGGTCAGGAATCGATTGCCGTCCCGAAGCCCTTCGCTCTGGCGGCCTGCAGTGTCGCGCTGGCGATGGCGGCGTCTTGGGCGCCGACGCCGGTAAGATCCGCAACCGTGATCTGGTCGTCTGTTGTGCGGCCGGGGCTGTCGCCCACCACAATGGCTCCGAGCTCGACGCAATCGTCGGCCCGTAGCCGGCCCGCATCGACGGCGTGGTGAATCTCGCCGAGCTCGATGCACTGGGCCAAACGATCCGCGACCACGAGATCGGCGCGACCCAACAGCTCGACGTCAAGCTCCTGCTTGTCCGGCCCATCGGACCCGACGGCGGTGATGTGCGTGCCCGGCTCGATCCACTCGGCGCGCACCAAGGGCTCGCGGGCGAGGGTGGCCGTAATGACCACGTTCGCCCCCTGGACCGCGTCCTCGATCCGGTCCACGGCTTCCACGGCGAGGTCGAGCTCGTCGGCCATCTCGGCGGCGCATTCCTGCGCCCGCTCCGGGTGCCGGTTCCAAATGGACACGCTGGGGATGTCGCGTACTTGGGCTAACGCGCGCAGCTGCATCCGTGCCTGCATGCCGGCCCCGACTACGGCGACGCGGCGAACCTCTTGCGGTGCCAGATGCCGCGCCACGACGCCCCCCGCGGCGCCGGTTCGCAGGTCGCTCAGGTAGCCGTTGTCGAACAGCAAGCCGGCAACCTGCCCGTGGTTCGCGTCGAAGACGAGCACCACCCCGCTGGCCATGGGCAAGCCGATCTGCGGGTTGCGGTAGAAGCCGCTGACGAGCTTGAACGCGAAGTGATCGGCGCCGTGAATGTGCGCCCCCTTCACATGAATCTCGGCGTCGATATCAGGTATGTCGAGGCCGATCGGCGGCGGCTGCGTGACCTGGCCGCGCCCGAGGGCCGCGAACGCCCCCTCGACGGCATCAATGGCGGTTGCCATGTCGACGCTGTCGCGAATCTCCTGTTCCGTTAGCAGAATCATTGGCACGACGTACGGCTCCTTGGCTATCACCGCGTTCACAGTGTGGGCAAGCTGCTCGTATCCTAGCTCTGCGCCGCCATCGCCTCCACGGCGCGCAGCACGCGCAGACAATTGCCGCCGGCGATGGCGCGCAACTGGTCGTCGCTGTAGCCGCGGCGCGCCAGCTCGACGAACAGGTCGGGGAACTTGGAAACATCCTCGAGACCCTCGGGCACCTCGTCGATGCCGTCGAAGTCCGAGCCGATACCGACATGCTCGGCGCCCATGACGGCGCACAGATGGTCGATGTGGTCCGCTACCTCGCTGAGCGTGGCGAGCGGCGCCGGATGGTCGGCGTCCCAGGCAGCGAGCTCACTTTTTCTCCGATCGGCATTGTCCGGATGCATCTCCGTCAGGCGGGCCTGCCAACCTAAGCGGCCGGCACGGTGCTCCATCACCCGGGCCGAAACGAACCAGGGAACGAACGTTGCCATCACGATGCCGCCGGTGTCGCGAATCAACTGCAGCACGTCGTCGGGCACGTTGCGCGGGTAGTCGAGGAGCGCGGCGGCGCCGGAATGCGTGCAGGCAACCGGCGCCCTCGACGTCTCGATAGCCTGCCGCATGGTGTCGGCGGAAGCGTGCGACAGGTCGATCATCATTCCGAGGTCGTTCATGAGCGCAACCACCTCGCGTCCGAAATCCGTAAGGCCGCCGTGCACCGGATCCAGGTGGGCGCAGTCGGCCCAGTCGGTGTGGACGCTGTGCAGCAGCGTCATGTAGCGGGCGCCGGCCTGGTAGGCCAGACGCAAAGCACCGAGCGAGTTCTCGATGCCGTGGCCGCCTTCGACGGCGAACAACGAAGCAATCTTGCCTTCGGCGTGGATGCGCTCGATGTCATCGGCGCTGAAGGCAGGCTGCAAGGTATCCGGATAGGCGGCCACCAGCCGTCGGGCCACTTCGAGTTGCTCGAACATCACCCGCGCCGCACCCGGTCCCGCCACCTCGAACGGCACGTAGGCAACCCAGAACTGGGCCCCGACGCAGCCGGCGCGCAGGCGTGTGAGGTCGGTATGCATCGGCGGCTCAAGGGCAGTGGTGTCCTCGAAATCGAAGCTGCTCAGGTCGAAGCTGTTCAAGTCGTTGTCGGACCGTTCCAGCAGCTGAATCGGGGCGTCATTGTGCCCCTCGATGAACGGAGATTCGGCCAGCAGTCGGAGAACGCGTACTCGAGTGTCTTCGCTCATAGGGCCTCCAGGCGCTGGCGCCGCAGCTTGTCGTTAGCGCATAAATCGATCCCGGCGGAGGTTACTACGAAGCCCATGACGTCGGCGGAGTAAGATCCGGCGTGAGATGGCCCGCTGGGCCGGGCCTCCACACGCTCTCCGTGGAGATGGCGATGAACGCGCTTCGCAGTGTCACCCGAGTTGGCTCGAGGATGTTCTCCACTACGGGTGTTGCCCTGCTTGTCCTGTTTGGGTGCCTCGGCGACTCCCGTGCCGCGGGCATGGGCCAAGTCGTCCAAGCCGACGATCCCCGCGTCGATGCCAGCTTTCTCTCGGCCCTCGAGTGGCGCTTCGTCGGGCCGTTCCGCGGAGGGCGTGTGCCGGCGGTGGCGGGAGATGCCGACAACCCCCTCGTCTTCTATTTCGGCGCTGCCCACGGCGGCGTGTGGAAGACCACCGATGCCGGAATACGCTGGCGCAACGTGTCAGACGGCTTCTTCGACTTCCCCGCGGTGGGAGCCCTGGACGTGTCGCTCTCGGATCCCCAGGTGATCTTCGCCGGGACCGGTGAGGGGATTCAACGGCAATTCATCTCCCCCGGCGACGGGGTCTACAAATCCACCGACGGCGGCGAGACGTGGACCAACGTGGGCCTGCGAGAGACGCGGCACATCTCCAGACTCCGTATTCATCCGACCGATCCCGACACCGTGTACGTGGCGGCAATGGGGGACATGTTCGGCCCCAACCCCGATCGCGGGATCTACCGGACCACGGATGGCGGCGAGACCTGGGCACGCATCCTGTACAAGGGCGAGACCACCGGCGGGGTGGATCTGACGATCGATCCCGCGAATCCAGATGTGATCCTCGCATCCCTGAACCACCATGTGACGTACCCGTGGGACGAGGAAAGCGGCGGCCCCACCAGCGGCCTTTTCAAGACCACGGATGGCGGCGACACCTGGACGGACATCACCCGCAACCCCGGTATGCCGAGCGGCCTGGTGGGGAAGATCTGCATCGCCATTTCACCGGCGAACTCCGACCGGGTGTATGCGTTCATCGAAGCCGACGAAAACGAAGGTGGGATCTATCGCTCCGATGACGGCGGGGCCACCTGGCAGCTAACGCATCAGGACCCCGGCAAGATGGAGATCCCCAATTCGTACAACCACATCACCGCCGACACCCAAGATCCCGACGTCGTCTATATCCAGCCCATCACCGGCTTACTCAAGTCCACGGACGCGGGCCGAAGCTTCGAACGTGTGCGCATGGAGAACTGGGACCCGCATGCGTTGTGGATCGATCCGAACGACTCTCGCCGCATGATCGAAGGAGGGGACGGCGGGGCTTCTGTGACGTTGAACGGAGGTGAGTCCTGGTCGAGCCTGGAGAACCAGCCCACCGCAGACCTTCTCAGTTTGGCGGTGGACGACCAGGAGCCCTACTGGCTCTACGGCTCGCAGAACGACAGCAGCCACATCGGAATTCCCAGTCGAACCGACGACCGGTCCATCGGCTGGACGCACTACCTTCCCATTCCGGCTGGTGAAGGCGGGCAGACGGCGGTCAAGCCCGACGGCAGCGTGGTCTATGCAAATGATAGGTCCAGGATGATGCGTTTTGACCGGGAAACCGGGCAGGCGCCGCACATCAGCGTGTGGCCCGAGTGGGTGTTCGGAACCCCCGCCAAAGACATCAAGTACCGTTTCTACTACTCGTTCCCGGTACTCCTCTCGTCGCACGATCCCGGCGTCCTCTACACCGCCGCCCAGTACGTCTTCCGATCCACGGACGAAGGCCAATCCTGGGACCAGATCAGTGCCGACCTGACGCGCAACCGCCAGGACATGATGGGCGAAATATCCGGCGGACCCATCAGCTCCAATGCATCCTCGCTTTTTCACGTCAGTCTCATCCGGACCATCGCCGAGTCTCCCCTCCAAGAGGGTGAGCTCTGGGTGGGCACCGACGACAGTACGGTTCAGGTTTCGCAAGATAGTGGCCGCAACTGGCGCGACGTCTCGCCACCGGAACTCCCCGAATGGACCACCATCACCGCCATCGACGTATCTCCCCACCGGCCGGGGACCGTCTATCTCTCCGGTGAGCGGCACCGGGTGAGCGATCGCACGCCGTATCTCTACAAGACCACCGACTACGGCGGCACCTGGCAGCTGATCACAGGAGGGATTCGGGAGAACGACTTCTCGTGGGTCATCCGGGAGGATCCGGTGCGGCCGGGTCTCCTTTACGCGGGAACGGAAACCGGAGCCTACGTCTCCTTCGACGCCGGCGACTCCTGGCAGTCCCTGCAGCGCAACCTGCCGCCGGTGATTGTCATGCAGATGGTCGTGAAGGACGACGACCTCGTGGTGGCAACCCATGGACGGGGCTTCTGGATCATGGACAACATCTCGTCCCTGCGTGTCCTGACCCCCGAAATCGCCGCAGCCCCGGTGCATCTGTTTGAAGTAGTCCCCGCTCTTCGTCAACGTCGGGGAGGAAGCGGGTACTCGGGACCTGCCGACGCGGCGAGGAACCCACCGAGGGGGGTGATGATCGAATATCACCTGGCCCAACCACGCACCGGTGAGGTGACGTTCAGCATCGCGGATGCGGGCGGCGAGATCATCCAGGAATTCTCCAGCGGGTCGCCAGAAAGCCCCAGCCCTTCCACCAGGGCCGGCATGAACCGGTTCTTCTGGGACATGCGATATTCGGGTACCCAGATGCCCCCGTCGCCCGGAGCATTGGACGGTTTCCAGAGCATCGATTACTCACCGCCCGCATCGCCTGTCGCGCCCCCCGGACGCTACATCGTCCGACTCTCCGTGGACGGGCAGGCTTACGAACAACCTTTCGAGATTCGGAAGGATCCGCGGGTAAAGGCCAGCGATGCCGATCTCAGCGCCCAGTTCGACCTCATGGTTGGCATCCGGGATCGGTTTTCGGAAGTGGCCGACACCGTGATCAGAATCAGAGAATTCCGGGCCCAGCTCGAGGCGCGTCAGGCCGGGATGCCGGAGGCTTCCAGCGTCGAGACCAACGGCATCCTCGAGCAGTTGCGCGAAATCGAGGGCGTTCTCACGATATGGATGGGGTCCGAGGCCCATCCCATGATGTGGAGCCCTCCGGGGTTGACCGAAAAGCTGAGCTCGCTCTCGAGGGCTGTCGGCGCCGCCGATGCCAGACCCACGGAATCGATGTACGCGGTATTCGAGGACCTCTCGGAACGCTTCAAGGTCCAACGGAACCGGTTGAATCAGATCACCGAGAGGTAGGTTGCCATGAGACGTTCGATCATCGGGCTGACTTTGCTCGGGCTGCTGCTGGTAGGCGCGGCCTCGGGACCACCGGCCCTGGCGCAGAATGCCGCCACCCTCCGTAGTCTCCAGGTCGACGACTACTTCGCTTTGAAGAGCGTGGGTAGCCCGCACATCAGCCCTGATGGCGCCTGGGTCGCCT
>CBDUXW010000051.1:0-11034 GCA_965371275.1 uncultured bacterium
CGGACGGAGTCTCCATCTCAGCGTAGGTCTCGAGCAGCACGTTGGCGGCGGTTTCCATCTCGAGCACGTACTTGCCGACTTGCGTCGTGAAGTAATTGTAGGCAGCCAGGATCGGAATCGCGACACTAAGGCCGGCGGCTGTGGTGATCAGCGCCTCCGAAATACCCTGAGCAACGAGTCCCGGGTTCGACAGGCCGGCGCGCGCCAGGGCGTCGAACGAGTTGATCATTCCGGACACCGTTCCGAGGAAGCCGAGGAGCGGCGCGATGTTGGAAATCGTGGCGAGCACGCCGAGGCCACGCTCGAGGCGAGCCAGCTCGTGTGCCGAAGAGGTCTCGATGGTGCGCTCGATCTCATCCTGAGGGCGACCGTACTTGAGCAGACCGGCCTTCATGATGTTGGCGATCGGGCCCTGATATTCCTCGCAAACGGTGACCGCTTCCTTGACGTTACGGCGCTTGATCAGAGCTGTGCGTACGCGGTCAAGGAACTCCTGGGTGTTGATCTTGGAACGATAGAGTGCCCACGCGCGCTCGAAGATAAACACCACGCCGACGAGCGAGCAAAGAAGAAGAGCGTGCATGATCGGCCCGCCCTTCGAATAGAAGTCCATTACGTTACCGCCGGAAAGATCCACAGCCGTGTTACCTCCCTTTTATGTTCCTCAGGCCCCTAGCGGGGAACGATTACTTTGCCGATCAGGTTCGCGAAACCTTTGTCGATGAGCCCGCGAGCTTCCTGTGCCTATGCCTTAATACCCTGCTAACGCCGCAGGGGCAAGGCTGTGTAGCACGGACCCAGAAAGGCTGTCAACGCGCGGTGTGGGATACCCGATGGCAGGACGGATAGCAATAAGTATAGTTGCGACCCCCGCGGCGGTCAACGCAACCGCGCGCCGCGGCGCCGTGCCGCGTTCCGCCGAGGCTATTGGGCGAAGTATCCAGGTCGGCTCCTGACCTTCAAATCGCCGTCTCGCTCCCCTTTTACGCGCACTTCCACCTCGCGCCACTCGCCTTCGCCCCCGGGAATCAATGGTGTGTAGCTGATGCGATACTGCGAGCGAAGATCTTCTTCGATCGTCTGATATATCTTCGCCGGATCGCCGCGGCGGCCGAGCGAGAACAACCGCCCGCCCGTCTTCTCGGCCATCTCCCTGAGCACCCACCGCTCCCGCACGAAGCGCGGCGACAGCTCCACGGCAACCGGATAGAGCGCTACGTCGGCGCGCTGCGCGGCGGCGATCGCCTCACGCAGATCGTATTCGCTGCCGTGGTCGGCGCCGTCCGTCAACAAGACGACCGCGCGCCGCCCGTCGACGCCCACAAACTTGCGCGATGCCGCGACGATCGAATCGTACAGCGCCGTGTACCGACCGCTGTCGATCAACGAGATGGCGTCGGCCAATCGCACCGTGTCGTTGGTGAATTCCTGAAAAACAACCGGCACGTCGGCGAAACCGAGGACGAACGCCTTGTCGTTCGGATGGGTCAGCAGGCCCTCGACGAACGCGCCGGCGGCATCGAGCGCGTTGTCGAGCTGCTCGAGCATACTGCCGCTGTGATCAATCGCCAGGCCGACGGCCAGGGGCAAGTCGGCGACCCTCTCGACCGCAACTACCGGTTGCTGTACGCCGTTCTCGAACACCTCGAACGCGGCGGCCGGTGTTTCAACGGCCGCGTTGCGGCGGCCCTCGACGCGAACGTGAAGCTCGACCCGCTCCACACGCGCCGAATAGCCGCCGGTGGCAACGGAACCAACGTTGGCCAGGTTGGTGTGCAAAACGTCGCTGACCATCTGTCGGCCCGGGCCGTAGGCGCGTACCTCGATCAGGTGATCGGCGGGCCGGCCCGAGTTCCACAGCAGCTCGTACGGAGCTTCGGCATCGGAAAAAAGCATCCGACCATCGATGAAAAAATCGACCGCGGTCACCGCCGACGGTTCATCAGCGACCACTTCCGCCTTGACGTTGACGCGCCCGACGACTTCGTCGGAGACCGTCGGCGAAACGATCCGCACCCCGAAGCGCTGGAGCTCACCATCTGCCTGGAACACCGGCCGCGGCGCCGCTGGTTCGTGGCCGGCGCTGCGCGCCGGATCGGCCGAAGACGCGGCCTGTTGTTTCTGGGCGAAGAGCGACGAAACCGTGGGGGTAAGAGCGGTAGAGGGAACTTGGGGACCGGCGGCGCCGAGCGCACTCCACCCGAACCCGAGCATGCAGGCCAGGGTCCAGGGTGCGCCCAAGCTGCCTCCCTCCGCGGCTTGCCGGAGGAAGCACCGCTCACGTGCCGCCTCCAGAGCGTACGAGTCGCCATGATCTCCGCGGGTCGCTCCCGCGGAGCGGCTACAGCATATTCACTTCCGGCGTCGTTCCGCCAGTAGCTGCTGCACCGCCGCCCGCACTTTTGCGGCTTCCTCGTGGCGACCCAAATGCGTATATGCCTGGGCCAGGAGGTTGCGGGGCTCGACGTACTCGCGCTCCAGCGCGATGGCTTTCTTGAACGATTCTGCGGCGGCCTCGAAGTCGCTCAGGCGATACTGCGCAACCCCCCGGTGGTAGTAGAGGTAGGGGTTGCGCTTGGTAATGTCGAGAGCGTATTCGTACTGTTGCAGCGCGCCGGCCAAGTCGCCCCGGCGCATCTTCAAGTTACCGAGGTTGTGATACGCAGCGTCCGACTCGGGATCGAGCTCGAGCGCCTTCAGGTACGACTGCTCGGCAAGATCGCGCTCATCGAGGCGCGTGTAGGCGACGCCGAGATTGTTGTACGCCCGCGTGAACGAGGGACGCACCTTCGTCGCTAGCTCGAACTGGCGGCGGATCGCTTCCCAGTCGACTTCGGCGCCGCCGCGCTCCGCATCGCTGATCATCTCGAAGCCGAGATTGTTGTAGTAGTGCGCCAGGGCGGTGATGTCGTCGATAATCTTGAAAGTCCGATATTCGGAAGCGTGCCCATCGTAATCCACGAGCGTGTAGCCGCGTTCCGTACGCACGCCGCCGGCGATATGGCCGGAGTCGACGATCAGCTTGCCGTCACGCCGCAGTTCGTTGATCCGGTCGGAAGCATCGACGTAGTAGGCGCTGAGCCCGAGCTCCCGAGCCAATCCGATGAAGATCGAGGTAAGGGCCAGGCAATTGCCGAAGCCGCGCTCGACGGTCACGTCGGGCGTCGCCGTGGCAACGGGCTCCCAATACAAGCCGAAGCCGTCGTCAGAGGTGATCGCCGCCATCAGGCGTTGGGCCCTGTCGTAGTCCGAGCGCGAGACAGCGGTCACCTCGCGCGCCTTGGCGATCATCTCCGGTGTCACCCGAAACGGCACTACGATGTCTTCGACGGCCATGTCGGGCGCCTGGCTCCGGGTCGCGGCGACGAATTGCTCCGGCGAGTAGGCGATTTGATCGCGGCCGACGCCGGCGCAACCGGCGCTCAGGGAAACGAGGAGCGCAGCGGCGGCTCCCGCCGTAACAAACCTGCCGGTGCGGTCAGCATGTGCGAACACCATGACCACCTCCGTTCAACCGGGGAGCTGAACCGTGGGCCGACGCTATGACTAGAGTGTACTGCCTTGCAGCGCCGCGAGTACGTCCTTGATTACCGGCAGCAGTGAGTCGTCTTCCGGAGCGATCTCCACGTACTTCTCGAATGCGGCGATCGCCGCCGGGATATCGCCGACGTTGACGTTGGCGAACCCCAACTGCGCATAGGCTGAAAGGAAGTTCGGGTCGACCTCGAGGGCACGCAGATAGTACTGGATCGCCTGCTCCATCTGACGTTCGCTGAAATAGAGCTCCGCGACGTTGTAGTACACCGCCGGATCGTCGGGCGCCGCCGCCACGACGGTTTCGAAGTACCCGATCGCCTCGTCGATTTCGCCGGTTCCGATGAGCAACTCACCGATGTTGTAGTTGGCCATCGTATTGTCCGGCTCCACGTCGAGCAGCTTCTGGTAAGCGGCACGCGCCTTCTCGGGATCACCGGCATCGCGGTAGGCGTTGCCGAGATTGCCGTAGACCAGGTGGGAATCCGGGTTCAGTGCCAGGAATTCTTCGTACTTGGCAGCGGCCGTAGCGGGGTCGCCGGCCTCCATTGCCGCGTTGCCCGCCGTGAACAGTTCCACGCCCGGAAGCGTGTCATCGACGCTGCCGGCGCCGGCATCATCGTTGAGCCCCACCAACGTAACGTCCATGTCGGGGTTGATGCGCTCGCCGCCCACGCTCGCGCGCACCTGGGTTTCGAGGTAGCCGTCTTTCGTGAAGCTGAACAGCCAGGGGGTGTTCGCCTTCAACCCCGGGATCACCCACTCACCTTGCTCGTCGGTCGTGGTCTCCAGCCTGCTCGGCACCACGTCCGGGTTCGATATCACAATGGTAACCCCGGCAACCGGGCTACCGGCCGCGTCTCTGACCGTTCCCTGCATGCGCGACATGCCACGCTGCGCGAACGCCGGAGCGACCGCCAACAGCACGCCGAGAAACGCCACGAGCGTCAAGAATCCAACCTTCGAGAAACCACGCCCAACAGACCGTTCGTATGCCATTTTTCGATCCTCCAATTTGATTCCTGACGCCGGCGCGTCAGGGTACTTCATTCACGCCGCCGGGGGCGCGGGAATCAACCCCCGGTGATTGAAATCGGCGTCTCGTGAGTGACTTCGTTACCACTGATCAGATCCTTCACGTAGATCTGGATCTTATAGTTCTGACCCGACTGGAGCTGTTCGATCTGGGCCAGTGGAATCTCCTGATGCACGGCGTAAAACGCAAGGGTCTGCGTCGGCAGCCGCGCGATGCTCTCGTTCGCCTCCGTCAGGATGCGGTGTTCGACCTCGAGTTGCATCTGCTGCGTCACCGGATCGAGCGACGCGCCCTGAACGAAATACAGGACAGCGATCGAATCGTTGCGGCCCACCAAGTTGTCGAGGTCCGTTCCAAGCAGCAGGTTGCCGACCCTCGTGCCCTCGTAGACGGTGTTTGCATCGATCGCATCGGCGCGCCGCTCTATCCCGTTGGCAACCAATACGCTGGGAATCGACAAATTGCCAGCGCTACCGACAGTGAAGTTCGGAACCTCGAACTCGTAGCTGGTGGTAACGATACGCTCGGACGCGATATCCATCACACCCCAGGCCAAGCGGTAGCCGCCGGGAACAAGCGTCATGCCGAACGATCGCGTGCTGATCTCGTCGGCGTCGCCGTCGTCACCCGAGACACTGAAATCGATGCCGACGATCTCCCGCAAGAAGCGCTCACCGTTGGGCTGCGTCTCATCTTTCTGATAGAGCATGCCAAACGCACGCAGCATCGCCGGACCCGGAACACCGTCGCTATCGAAGGTCAGGCCGGCCTTGCCGACCTCGAAGTTGAAGATGGCAAAGGTATTGCCCTGCGGCGCCGGGATATAGCCCATGTCCTGCTTGAGCGTCAGGTCCTGGCGCGTCGTACTGGCACCCAGCAGCTCGCCCATGGCGAGCACTTGGGCGGAGGGCAGCGCTGGCGGCGCCACCGGGCCGCCCGCCGACGGTCCCGCCGCGGCCGGGTTGGTCCGCCGTGCCTCGAAGTAGGCGTTTACCGCGACGCCGGCAAGGAAGGCCTCCTCGTTCAGCTCGATGCCGTCGGTGCTGCGGCTGTAGCGACGCTGGGACAGGGCGAACGAGATTTCATCGTTGCCCTCGAGAAACGGGTTTTGTGTCGCGTCGATCCCCCATATGAGCGTCGCGCCACCTCTGACCTCCGCATCGCCGCCACGCGCCTGTTGGCGCTGCTCGGAGACCAACGCCTCCGGGCCGTAGATCGTGTAGAACTTGCCGCGGTCGGTTTCGTAGCCGGGATTCCCCTCGCCGGCGAAGCGGCTGCTGGCGTAGTTGACGCGCTGCATCCAGGTCTCGCGATACTCGTTGTCGGGTGTTCCCGGCGTCGGGTCGCGGCGCTCCCAGAAGGCGGTAATGAACGCCTGCTTCTCCTCATCGCTGCGCAGAGCGCCCCAGTCGCTGCGTTCCTCGTCGGTGTAGATCAGATCGACGATCTTGTTGAAGTCTTGGAAGATCTCTTCATCGGACAGAGGTTCGGAGGGCCGTCCGCTGTCACGCCGCCCGCCGCGCTGTTCGCGGGCGACTACAGGCTCGGCGACGGTCGCTAGGGCCGTGACCAGGGCCAGCAGCAGGCAGATCGTCGAACTCTTCCGCATTTCAGGGTCCTCCGAGATACACATCGGTCAGAATCGAGACCGGGGACGTCGATGTGCGGTCCGTTGACATTTTGAGAGGCTGCGAAAAGGCCCCCGTGACATCTGCACGGGACGTAGAGTGAGTGTGAGTATATTCCCGGTCCCGAGAAGGTGCCAACCAATGCGGCAACGGCCCGATGGCGCGGACGCAAGGACCGCGAACCGTCGAGAAGTCCCTGCTATTGCCCCTTGCTGAGCACTTCGTCGAGCAGGCGTCTGATCGCCGGCTGCTCCGGGTCGAGCTCGAGAGAAATGTGCAGGAGCTCGCGCGCTTTCGGGATGTTTCCGTCGGCGTAGTACGCGGATGCCAGCGGATTGAGTACTTGCGTGGATTCTTCGCTCGACGCCCTACGGGCGAGCTCAAAGTAACGAATGGCGTCGTAATGCAAGCCCATCTGCGAGCTCGCCTCCCCAATCGCCACCAGCGTACCGAAATCGTTGGGATTCTCGACGATCTTCGGCCGCAGCAGCTTCACGACCTCGCCCGGCTGCCCGGCTTCCATCAGCAGGTCCATCTGTAGGGCGACGAATCGTTCGTCGTCGGCCCGCGACAACGCGCCGTCGAGCACCTCGATGGCCTCCTCAGTGCGTCCGAGTAGGCGCAGCTGCTGGGCGCGATCGAAAGCAAAATACGGATCCGTGGGCGGTGGCCCGTCGGTCCAGTGGACGACGGGCACGATCGGGTCGCCTTGCTCACCGGTCCCACCCTCGATCACCACGTCGAAGGTCGCGGCACCGCGCAAGTCCTCCTCGACATCGACGGTGAGCTCGTACGCGCCGGGCGCCACTCCGTCGAGCGGGATATGGATGATGAGATGCCCGGTACCGAAACGATCGGCGGATGCCGGGTTGACGAACTCGCTCTTGTCGATCACCGTGCCGCCCGCGCCTTCGAGGCGGTAGCTGACCGTCGCCTGCTCGGCGTGGTTGGCCGGAAAATAGACCTGCTGGAACAGAAACATCCCGATGTCGACGGCGAAACGCCGGTCGAGCGCCGGGATCAAGCTGTACGGCCCGACTTGAAACGGATAGTGGCGGCCGAAAGCGTCGTAATTCTCTTCTTCGTAGACGTCCCACGCCAGCAAGGGGCGTGAGCTGCGTACGACCTCCGGCCACGGCTTCGGGACCGTGACCCGAGTCCCCTTGCGCCCGTACTCGCGCGACACATTGTTTTCGAGCACCAGGTCGAACTCGTACTCGCCGGCGACCACCGGTAGACGATCGAAGTACACCAGCTGGCCGCTGCGCAGGCGACGCACCTGCTCTTCTTCGAGATCGGCCTGCAAGACCCTGGACAACTCCTCGTTGGAACCGCGGATGCCCGTCACCACCTGTTTGTTGGTGTCGATGAGCGAACCGGACACCTGGAACGTGACGTACCAGGAGTCTTCGTAATTGTTGAGGTTCAAGCGAGCCCCGTCGGTCATCACACCGTAGTGCAGGAAGGGAATACCGCTAGGGTCCAGCAAGACCGCGGCGTCGGCGTACAGCGGCAAAGTTTCGAAGCGAACATTGGCCTCGACCATGCCGGTGAGAATCGGATACGCCCACCCCGCCGACGGCATGATCTCGTTGGGAATGTTCTCGATGTCGCCGATCATCATCTGTGACCGCATGGTTCCGTAGCCGCCGTTCATGCCGCGATCTCCGGGCAACAAACTCATGGCAACCTGTGCGAGCTCGGCGTCGACCTGCATCAGGGCGTTGTGGGCGGGACCGAGCCGGCCGTTGTTGGACGTCCCCTCGAAGGCGCCGGCGCCGCTTTGCACACCGTTCGCGTAGTTCTGCCCGGCAGGGTTCAAGAGAGCCTCCGGACCATCGACCAGCGGGCTGTACAGCCGATGTTCGCCGACGCCGTTGCGCTTGAAGAACGCCAGATAGAAATACGGCGGAATGCCGAGCCTAGGATTGGCGTGATACCACCAGACCTCCACGGGATAGGCCATTTGCGTGTACGGAAATGACTTGATCGTCATCGGCTCACCGAGCAGCAAGTACATACGCCCGCGGTCCGTCTTCCGCCCCGCGCGCGGCGTGTCACGGCCGAAGTTGAAATCGACGTGCTCGAGTCGCTCCTGGTACATCTCCTGGTACTCGTTCTGCGGCGTCCCGGCACTGGGATCCCGGACCCGCCAGAAGCGCGTGAGGAACTCCTCGTACTGCACCTCTGATTCGAGACGCAGGAAGACGTCGAGCTCGTCCGCCGTGATGATCACTTCGTGCTCGTCGAGCCAGACCTTGTACTTCTCGGGGAGATCGTCAGTATCGATCTTCACCCACTCGTCGAGATCGGCGCGCTGCGGTCGCTGCGCAGCAGCCGGCGAAGCGGCGGCAGCCAACAGCACGAGGATCGCTACGCAGGTCGCGCCATGGCGTACGAGCGAGGCGACGACGACCGCAGGAGACGGCGTCGCGGGTGGGACCTGGGAGGGCTGAGTCATGGTCGCTCAATCGGGGAAACTGAGTCCTGGAACATGACCATTGTACACACGTCACGTCCGGGGTTCCCGTCTCGCGAGACAGCTGTATTACTTCGTGGAACAGTACGCTGGGGGGACTCTTCAGCGCCCTGCTACGCTCGGGCGGGCACCAGATAGGGGCGCCGGGACGCGATGTCGTAGACCATGTCTTCCCACGTCACCATGCGCCAGGACTCGGCGCAACGTTCGATTTCCTCGACCAAACCGGCATGCAGCGCGTGGCCGGCACGGTAGGCGACCACGTGGCCCAGGATCGGCGCTCCCGCCAGCATGAGATCGCCGATGGCATCGAGAATCTTGTGGCGCACGAACTCGTCCTCGAAGCGCAGCTGGTTGTTGAGGATCGAGTTGTTGCCGACGACGATGGCGTTCTCCATGGAACCACCGAGTGCGAACCCGGCGCGGCGTAGCGCTTCGACCTCTCGCAAGAACCCGAAGGTGCGGGCCGGAGCGATCTGCTCGGTGAAACACCGCGGCGTGACCACGAATGTCTGGCGCTGCTCGCCGATGAGCGGGTGCTCGAAATCGATCGTGTACGAGATCTTGAAGCGATCGGAGGGATAGATAGCGACAAACTTGTCGTCATCTTCGATGCGAAGCGGCTCGAGGATCTTGATAAACTGCCGCGGCGCCTGCTGTACTCGAACACCCGCCTCATGCATGAGATAGATGAACGGAGCCGCAGAGCCGTCGAGGATGGGGACTTCCGCCCCTTCGACCTCGACGATCAGGTTATCGATGCCCAGACCGCCGGCGGCGGAAAGGATGTGCTCGACCGTGCCGATCGAGACGTCATCCTTGGCGAGAGTCGTCGCCAGATTGGAACGCTGCAGATATTCCTGGCGGGCAGGAATCTCGGCACCATTCTTATCGAGGCGGCGAAACACGATGCCGCTGTTCGGCGGCGCCGGCCGCATCCGCATCGCGGCGCGAACACCGCTGTGCAAGCCAATGCCTGCGCACTCAATGTCTTTCCGAAGCGTTTTCTGCGTCCAGGTCACGCGACCTCTCGAGGTTCGTTGCCCCCTACGTAATGTAAGCAAGAGCAAGAACGGTGCCAATAATTGCCGATTGACGATAAGCTAATTGTTTTCAGGAACTTACAAGAATTCAAAGAAATGGTACGAAAAGCCAAAGTGTTGGATTTAGGCTTCATTTCGACGGCAAGGTGTCTCTTTTTTGCCACAGGCGGTAATTGAATGCGCGTCGTCGTTGTGACCTCCGACGTGCCCTTCGTGGCGGGCGGCCACCGTGTCATCGCCCACGCGCTCGTTCAAGCTCTTCGTGATGCGGGACACACGGCCGAGTTGGTCACCACCCCCCAGAACCGCTTCGGTCATCAGATCTCGGCGTACGTCGCGACCTGGCTGAGCGAAGTCCAGGTGGCCGGCGACGGCGGCCTCGTCGACCGCGTGATCAGCTTGCGTTACCCCTCGTATGTCGTCCGCCATCCCGACCAGGTGGTATGGCTGAACCACCGCATGCGCGAGTACTACGACCTGTGGGAGGACTTCAACGCAACACTCACCCTGCGTCAAAAGCTGATCGCGCGGGCTCGCCGTCAGCCGCTGCATTTCTTGGACACCTACTTCCTGCGCCGCCGAACCGTGTTCGCGCAGTCAGGCACCGTCCAGGAACGCCTGCGCCGATGGGGCAAGATCCCGTCTCGTGTGCTGTACCCGCCGGCGCCGCAACGACCGTACCGTTGCGACGGCTACAACGATTCCATCCTCGTGGTCGGGCGCCTTGTCCCCCTCAAGCGCGTCGACCTGCTGTTGCGCGCCACGGCGCTCGCCGGCGGCGATTGGCGGGTTCGCATCGCCGGCGAAGGGCCGCAAAGGGCCAGCCTCGTCGCCCTGACGCGGGAACTGGGACTCGAGAAACGCGTCACCTTGCTCGGCAGCCTCGACGAGGAACGGCTGGTGCGCGAGTACGCGACCTGCGGCGCGGTGTATTTCGGCCCCAAGGCCGAGGACTACGGGCTGGTGACGCTAGAGGCCTTTTCGTGCGCCAAGCCGGTGGTTACATGCACCGATTCGGGAGGTCCCGCCGAGCTCGTGGAGAACGGCGTGACGGGGTTCGTAGCCGACCCCGAACCCGAGGCCGTCGCGGCGGCGCTTTCTCGTGTCGCCGCGGAGCCGCGCCGCGCCGAGGCGCTCGGTGCCGCAGCCGCCGAAGTCGCGGCCCGGCACAGCTGGCCGGCCACCGTCGCAACCCTCCTGAACGCCTAGCACGTGTGCTCGCGACCCGCTGCGCAGCGCGGGCTAGGGCGTCGAGAAGTGTGCGGATACAAGGCGCGCGCCGCGAGGGCGACTGAGCAGTACTTTTTGTACTGT
>CBDUXW010000052.1:0-10914 GCA_965371275.1 uncultured bacterium
GTGCAGCGTCAGGCTGACGGAGCAATCCGGACACGGCACGCGCTCGCCGCAGATTCGGCACCGCAACGAAGCGGCAAAACCTCGCCGGTTCAAGAGCAAGAGCGCCTGTTCTCCACGCTGCAAGCAGTCTTCGATCGCCTGCTCGAGCGGTTCCGACAGCAAGCTGCGACCCGACGTTTTCCACTCGGCACGCATGTCGACCACAGCGACATCGGGTAGCGGCCGCTCGGCGACCCGGGCCGGCATGTCGAGGATCTCGCAGCGACCCGCTTCCGCCGCCCAAAAAGTCTCGACCGCCGGTGTCGCGGAGGCCAGCACCACCATCGCGCCCTCCAACCGGCCGCGTTCGAGCGCTGCCTCGCGGCCGTGGTACCGGGGCGTTTCGTCCTGCTTGTAGGCTCCGTCCTGCTCCTCGTCGACGATGATCAAGCCGACGTTGTCGAGTGGCGCAAACAACGCCGAGCGCGGGCCGATAATGGCACGCAACGCACCGGTTCGAGCCCGCCACCAGGTGGACAGCCGTTCGCCCTCGGAAAGTCCTGAGTGCATGACGCCGACGGCATCGCCGAGCACGGCTACCGCCCTGCTCGCCAACAGCGGCGTCAGCCCGATCTCCGGCACCAGCAGGATCACCGAGCGACCACTTTCGATGACCTTGCGGGCGGCACGCAAATAGACTTCCGTCTTGCCGCTGCCGGTAACCCCGTGCAGGAGTGCGGCGTGGAAACCACCGGCGACGCCCGCCGCATCGATCGACGCCAACGCTTGGGCCTGTGCCGAGGTGAGAGCGAAACTGCCGGCACCATCGGGACCGGCCTCCCACCCCGCAGACGGATCGTCGACGATCGCCTCGCGCCGCGACTCGACAACTCTTTTGGCGACCAACGACCTGACGACCTGAGGCGTGCAGTCGGCGGCCGCGCACAGCTCTTCCGTCGTCAGGGGATTTCTCTCCCAGAGCACCTCGACGACACGGCGCTGCGCGGGCGCCCGCTTCGTGCGCGCCCGCGCCGCCTCCAGATCGAAGTGACGAACCGGCCGGAGCAAGTTGCGCCAGCGACCGCCAACGCCCCCGGCCCATTCATCGTCGATCTCCACCAAGCCGCGGTCGGCCATCGCGTACAACCGCGTGCAGAGCGTCTCTGCCGCCGCGCGCTTGGCCAGGGCACCCAGCGACATGCCACGGCCTTTGGCGCCCAACAAGGCCTCTATCAGTCGCCATTCATCGGGATCGCAGTCCTTGGGAAACTGTGCGTCTCTCACCGCCTCCTCTGCCATGCCGATCGCCCGCGGCGTCAAGGTGACGCGGCGTCGTGACACCTTGTTCACGCCGCTCGGCAACGCGGTGCGAATCGCCTCGCCCCAGCTCGACATCGTTTCGTCGGCGATCCAACGGGTCAGGGCCAACAACATCGGGGACAACAGCGGCACCGGGTCGAGGCAGTCGGCGAGTGGGCGGATCTTGGCGCCGTCGAGGTCCCCCGGCGCTTGCGATCCGGTGGCCACCACGACGCCGTTGAGCCTTCGTCCCGAGAACGGCACGATGACACGTGCACCCGGCAGGACCATGTCGGCCGCGTATCCGGGAACAAAGTACGTGAAGGGACCCGGCGCCGGCACCGGCACCGCCACCTCGGCAAACGTGCCCTCCGGCGTCAGGTCGAAGAGAGTACCGGTTCGCATTACGGTGCCAGCCTGTCGTCGACGTTCTCTACGTGCACGCTATGGGACCGCGATCTCGATCGGCGTGGCTCAGCCGCCGGCTGCGTCGGCGAGCGCGTCGCGCACCAACTTCATGTCTTCCCACACCATCCCCTTGGCGCTCGGATTGCGCAGTAGGTAGGCCGGGTGGTACGTGCACATGACGCGAAACCCATTCCACTCGTGAAACTTACCGTGTAGGCGCGACATCGGCGCGTTGGATTTGAGGATTCCCTGTACGGCGACGCGACCGAGTAAGACGATGACTTCGGGGCGAATCAGGGCGATCTGACGCTGCAGGAAGCCCTCGCACGCTTTCATCTCATCGGCTTCCGGATTGCGATTTTGCGGCGGCCGGCACTTCACGGCGTTGGCGATGTAGACATCTTCACGCGTGGTGCCCATCGCCGTGATGATCTTGTTGAGCAACTGGCCGGCGCGACCGACGAACGGCTCGCCTTGCTGATCCTCATCGCGACCCGGGCCCTCGCCGATGAACATGAGTCGCGCCTGCGGATTGCCGACGCCGAAAACGACGTTGGTCCGCGTCTCATGCAGACGGCAGGCGACACAGGCGAGCGCCTCCGCTTCGATCGGAGCAAGCGATTCGTCCTGCGCCGCGAAACCGGGATTCGGCATTTCATCTGCAAACAGGTTGCCCTCCACCTTTCCTGTGGCGGGGGGTGCCGGGCTCGACGAGCGGCTCACAGTACCAGGAGCCACCGGCGGTGGCGGCCCCGACTCGACGGGAGTCGATTCGGGGCGGGAGTCTACCGGACCTTCCGCGGTCTCCAGCGAAAGCCCGTAAACGCCTTCGCGGCGCAGTCGTTCGAGGTGCTCGATGAGCTGATCGCGCAGCGGGTCAGGCGGCGGCGCGCCGCTCACCCGACCTTCTCGGGCGCAACGATCAACTGTTGGCGAAAGCTGTTGACCGCCGTCCAGATCGCTACCGCCACGTCGCTCTTGGACGCCGGCCCGACCTCCGTGCGGCTCCCGAATCGATCGAGGATGACCACCTCATTGGTATCGGACTCGAAACCGGCACCGGCCCGACCAACGACATTGGCGACGATCAGGTCGCAACCTTTGCGCTCCATCTTGTCGCGCGCCCGCGCCTCGAGGTCGGAAGTCTCGGCGGCGAATCCGACGACGGTCCGCTGCCCGGCGAGGTCGACGACGCCGCTGAGAATATCGGCAGTGCGCTCCATCTCGACCGACAACTCCTCGACATCGCGCTTCTTGAGCTTCTCGTCGCTGCTCGTCGCCGGCCGGAAGTCACTGACCGCAGCAGCCATGACGACGATGTCGGCGGCAGCGGCGTGCTCGAGTAGCACCGCTTCCATCTCGTGCGCACTCACGACGCGTACGGTGCGAAGACCCGGCGGGTCAGCGAGCTGCGTTGGTCCGCTGACCAACGTAACCTCGCCGCCGAGGCGACGCGCCTGCTCGGCGACGGCGTAACCCATCTTGCCGGTGGAAGGATTGGTGAGCACGCGAACGGGGTCGAGATGCTCGCGCGTCGGCCCGGCCGACACCAACACCTGCAGCCCTTCGAGCGGCCGGCCGAGGGGTTCGTCGACCAACAACTCCATGATGGCGTCGACGATAGACTCCGGTTCGGCGAGTCGGCCCGGACCATGCCTGCCGGAGGCCAGCGGCCCAACGCCCGGCTCTACGATTCGCACACCACGCGCCTTCAGCGTCGCAACGTTCGCCTGTACGGCCGCGTGCGACCACATCTGGTCCTCCATGGCAGGAGCCGCGAGAATCGGACCTTCGACCGCCAGGTGCACAGTTGAGGGAAAGTCGTCAGCTATTCCCAGCGCCATCTTGGCGACGAAATCGGCGCTCGCCGGCACGACGCAGAACGCATCCGTTTCCTCGGCCCAGCGAATGTGGGGGATCTGCTCGGGGCGATCGTCGTCGAACGAGCTGGCCAGGACGCGGTGACCGGTGAGCGCCGCGAAGGTCAGCGGGCTCACGAACTCCCCGGCGTTGCGCGTCATGGCGACGCGAACCTCGACGTCGCGATCCTGCAGACGGCGCACCACTTCGCAGGCCTTGTATGCTGCGATGCTGCCGGTGACTGCGAGCAGAACCCGTGGCCGGCTCATGCCGCTATTCTTCTTCGTCCGCCTTGTCGTCGTCCGACACGCCCAACTGTGCAGCGGCAAGCGCACCCGCGCCACCCTGCGCAGCGTCTGAGTCGGCAACGAGCTCGGCAGCAATCTGCTCGTCCGTCGCCTGATGCCAGGGAATCAGGTCTTCGCGCACCTCTTGACGAGCCACCGTCATGAACTTGTGGGCACGCAGGTCGATCTTGGGCTTGGCACCGCGCATGAGCTGTGAACAGCGCTGCGCGACCACTTCGACGAACAGGAAGTAACTGTCGTTGAGCATTCTTTCCTCTTGCGGATTGAGTCAGCGAAATGATTCGAGAATTTCGTCGGCCGCCCGGCTTCGATGGCGGCGGCGGCAGCTCTCGGCCACCACGATTGCTTCAAGCTCTCGAAGCGCTTGTGCGAAGTCGTCGTTGATGACCACGTAATCGTACCGCACGAACTCGGCAATCTCCTCTGCTGCGACGCCGAGCCGTCGACGAATTTTTTCGTGATTCGCCGGATCGGCGCCGTCACGGCCTCCGAGCCGATCCTCCAGAACCCCTCGTGAGGGCGGCAATACGAAGATTGTAACCGCATCAGCGAGATTCCCGCGCACCTGTTTGGCGCCCTGCACGTCGATCACCATCAGGGCGTCGTCGCCGGCTGCCAAGATTCGATCCACCTCGCTGTAGGGCGTTCCGTAGCTATTGCCGTGAACTTTGGCGCTCTCCAGGAATCCGCCCTCCTGCCGATGCCCGTCGAATGTCTTCTGGTCGACGAACGTGTAGTGGCGGCCATCGACTTCCTGCGGCCGAGACTCCCGCGTCGTCCACGAAACCGTCTGCGTAATGTTGTCCAGGTTGGCGAGCAGTGCCTGCGCCAAGGTGGTCTTTCCGGCTCCGGACGGCGCCGACAGCACGAAACACGTCGGCGATCTCGACTCACTCGACATTCTGGACCTGCTCGCGTACGCGCTCCAGCTCGCTCTTGAGCTCGACGACCGTATCGCCGATCTCCGCGACCTTGGCCTTGGCACCGATCGTGTTGATCTCGCGGTGCATCTCCTGCAGCAAGAACTCCAGCGAGCGGCCTATCGAACCGCCGTCGGCAAGCATACTGCCCGCCTTGTCGAGGTGGCTGCGCAGCCGAACGACCTCCTCTGTAATGTCGGAGCGGTCGGCGTAGTACGCCACCTCCTGCGCCAATCTGCCCGGGTCGAGCTCACCGTTGGTGTCGTCCACGAGCCCTTCGATGCGGGCCGCGAGCACGTCACGGTACCGTCTCGGCAAGTCGGCGGCTGCCAAACTGATCTGCTCCACCATCCCGGCAACCAACGCGAAACGGTTTGTCATGTCCGCCGCCAGATGCGCTCCCTCAGCGATGCGCATGGTGTCGAGCGCGTCGAGCGCTTCCTTGAGCGCCCGCTGCGCGACATCGAGGTCGCGTTCCGGGTCGAGCTGCAGCGCCGCCTGCGTCGAGATGACGCCCGGCAGCCCCGTCAAGGTGGCGAGATCCAATTCGGCCGGCACGCCTATTTGCTCGGCCAGTTCTTCGAGCGAGCTCCGGTACGCGGCCGCCAGCTCGTGGTTGACCTGCACCTCCGCAGCGCCGCGCGGGCCGCGGATCACTGCCGACACGTCGACCTTGCCGCGCTCGACACGTTCCGCGATCGACTTGTTCGCCGCCGTCTCGAAGAACGAAAGCTCGGCGGGCAGGTGCAACCCGATGCGGCAAAAGCGATGGTTTACCGAACGGATCTCGAAAGAAACGCGCAGGCCCTCACCTTCGGCGGCGCCGCGCCCATAGCCGCTCATGCTCCGTATCATCGGGCTATGGTATCAAGCCGTCGACGGGCCCGTTCCGTGGTTTCCCGGATTCGACTCTCGAGCTCCACGCAGCCGGCTGCCGTCATCTCTTCGTCGGCGTCCCGGGGAATCCATAGCAGCTCGCCGTACTCGAACGCACCGCGCGAAAACGGCAACGGCACGATGGTTCGGTCCCACGAGCCGACGCGCAGTCGCGGCCGGCAGTCGAACGCCACCGGCAGCAACGGACGCCCGGTCAGTTTCGCCAACCACACGGCGCCGGACTGCACCTGTTCAGCGGGTCCCTTCGGCCCATCCGGCGTGATCGCCAGGTCCCGCCCGGCCCGCGCGGCCCGCGCCAGACCGCGCAACGCGGAGGCACCACCGCGCGTCGTGGAACCGCGAACGGTGTCGCAGTCCAGGAGCGCGAACAACCGTGCGGTCCATTCCCCGTCTTTCGAGCGTGACACGGGAACGACGCTCGGCGGCCGCAGCTGTACCCACGGCATCATGGCGAGCTGCGCGTGCCAGAACGCGTAGATGACAGGACCCTCGTCGTCCGGCAACGCCTCGGCGCGCCCATGAAACTGCAGCCGCATGGTGGCCCGCGCCAGCTTCAGCCAGGCGGCACCGAGCCGCGGAACCACCGCTACGACGAGTCGATCGAACAAGCGTTTACCCTGCTTGGCCCGGCGCGACTTCCGCGGCGTCAACGAACTGCAGCGCGTAGAGCTCCTTGTAAGGGCCAGGACGCGCCACAAGTTCGTGATGCGTACCGGCTTCTACGACACGTCCGTGATCGAGTACGACGATCAGGTCGGCACGACGCACCGTCGTCAGGCGGTGGGCGATGATCAGCGTGGTGCGCCCTTCCATCAGATTGGAGAGCGCTTCCTGCACCTGGCGCTCGGAGCGCTCGTCGAGGTTCGACGTCGCTTCGTCGAGAATCAGGATGGGAGCGTTCTTCAGCAAGGCTCGCGCGATGGCGATACGCTGCCGCTGGCCGCCCGACAACATCAGGCCCCGCTCACCCAACACTGACTCATAACCCTGCGGCATCTCCTCGATAAATCCATCAGCCAAGGCGGCCTGCGCCGCCTTTCGCACCTCGTCCAGCGCCAACTGCGGACGCCCGTAGGCGATGTTGTTGCGCACCGTGTCGTTGAACAGGATCGTCTCCTGCGTGACCATGCCGATCTGGCTGCGCAAGTCGGCCACCCGAATGTCGCGCAGGTCAACGCCGTCGATGCGCAGCGCTCCGCCGGTCGGATCGTAAAAGCGCGGAATCAAGTTGGCGATCGTGCTCTTGCCGGCCCCGGAGCTACCGACCAGGGCCACCGCCTGGCCCGCAGGAATCTCGAAGCTCACCTCGTGGAGCACATCCTGCAACTGTCCATCGGCATCGCAGTAGGCGAAGCGGACCGCATCGAGCGTGATGCCCTCGACGATCGGCGGCATCGCGACGGCGGTGCCGGCCTCGCTGCTGTCCGTGTCGACATGTCCTGCCTCGCGCTCAGCGTCGAGGATTTCGAAGACGCGGTCGGCCGATGCCGCCCCTGCCTGAATCCGCGCGTTGGCGGAGCCGAGGCGGCGAATGGGCGAATAGGTGGTGAACGCCGCCGCCAGGAACGCGAAGAACTGTCCCGACGTGAGCGCCGACTCCTGGATCTGGATGGCGCCGTACAACAGCACCGCAGCGCCGCCGAGTGCGGCGATCAACTCCATCAGCGGCGAGCTGATGCTGGCGAGCCGAAGAGCGCGTAGTGAGTGTCGGAAGAGGCGTTCGGCGGCTCGCCGAAATTTCTCGCCCTCGAATTCCTCCATGCCGAACGCCTTGACGATGCGTACGCCGGTGAGCGTTTCCTGCAACAGGGTCGAGACGTCACCGAGACCCTCCTGCGTGTCACGACTGGCGCCGCGCAGACGGCCACCGAGACGGACGACGACGCCCACCAGCACCGGCGCGACGAAGAGCACGGCGGCCGCGAGCTGCCAATCGAGCCAGAACATGAGCCCGAGCAGGCCGACGACCGTCAAGCCGTCGCGAAAAACGTCGACGATAACCCGCGACAACACCTCCTGAATCGCCAGAACATCGGCGGTTACGCGTGACATCAGCCCACCGGTCGAGCGCAGCGTATGAAAGTCCAATGGCAACAACTGGAGGTGCCGGAACAGGTCACACCGAAGGTCGCGCACCATCGCGAAGCCCACCGCTCCCATCAAGTAGTTCGACAGAAACCGCGCGATGCCGAGCACCAGATAGAGAACAACGACGCTCCCGGCGAGCTCCAGGAGATCCTCGCGCGACATCGACGTCTGACTTTGCAGGGCGCGGTCGAGAATGGGCTCGAGAAGCTTGATGATCAGGACGGTGGCAATCGCGACCCCGAGCATCGCTCCCGTGGCGGCAACCATCCGGGAAACATACGGGCGCATGTAGCGGCGTAAGCGATAGAGGTTGGTCATGGGATCGGGATGTGTCCGCCGGGCGGCGAGTCGTTCGGTGCGAACTCGCCGACAAAATCCAGCACGGCGCGCGCTGCGCGTCGGCTGGCACCGGGATCGCCGAGGCGTTCTCTTACCTCGCCGAGGGCAGCGAGAACGGCGTCTCGGCACGCTTTCTCGTTGAGCATTATCCTGAGCTCGTCGGCAATGCGGGGACCGGTAACCTCACCCTGCACCAGCTCGGGCACGGCGCGCCGCCCGACAATCAAGTTAGCGAGCGCGATATCACGCACGTGCACGAGCGATTTCGCCAGATTATAGGTAAGCCAGGAAGTCCTGTAAACGACCACCATGGGTGTATCGGTGAGCGCCGCCTCGAGCGTCGCCGTGCCGGAACACACCACGGCTGCCGAGCAGTGCTCCAGAGTGGCGTAGTAATCGCTCTCGACCAGATGGATCCAGCCGGACAGGTCGGGAAACGCATCCAGATGCGCGTCGTACAGAGACTTGTCGAGACCCGGCGAGACCGGGACCAGAAACTGCGGCCTGCCGACGCGGTCCAGGAGGCGGCGCGCGCCGTCGAGCATGGACGGCAGCAGGCGCTCGACTTCCGCGCGGCGGCTGCCGGGGAGCAACCCGATCCACGTGTCGCGCGCCGCGGGACCATGGCGCTCCGCGTACGCCTCCCGATCGTCACCGAGCTCGACGACGTCGAGGAGCGGGTGGCCGACGAACTCGACCGCCAACCCGGTCGATGCATACAGCTCTTTCTCGAACGGCAAGATGACCAGCATGAGGTCACAGAGCCGAGCGATCTTCTTGACCCGTCGGGCGCGCCAAGCCCACACCTGGGGACTGATGTAGTAGATGATCGGCACGCCGGGCAGGGCCTTTCGCAAGCGGCCGGCGAGCGTGAGGTTGAAGTCCGGGTAGTCGATCAGCACGACCGCATCGACGCGGCGTCCCTGCGCCGCATCGGTCAACGCGGTGAGTGCAGCGCGGATGTCACCCAGGTGGCGCACGACCTCGGTGATGCCGACGACGGCGAGATGACGCATGTGGTACAGCAGCTCGACACCTGCCGCCTGCATGCGGTCGCCGCCCACTCCGAACGCCTCGATGTCGGGATCGGCCTGGCGTAGTGATTCGACCAAGCTGGCACCGTGAAGGTCGCCGGATGCTTCACCGGCTACGAAAAGGATGCGGTGCGTCGTGTCCGGTTTCGTGCCTTCGGGCGCCTGTGTAGCCATGGCGCCGATTCTACCCCGGACCGTGCTATCATTTTCGAACCCGCCCGTGTGCAATCATGCCCACAGCGCCGGAAAAGGCGCTTTCCGGGGGTTTCCGCACCCTTCCCGATGCACATCTGCCTCGACTTTCGACCTGCCCTGCGCCAGGGAACCGGGGTAGGCACGTATGTGCGAAACCTCGTGGAGGCGCTCGGCCACGACTTTCCTGACGACCGGTACACAGCATTCTCGGCGTCGTGGAAGGATCGCCTCAACGGCTGGGGGGCCGCCGAGGGAGTCGAGATATCCGACTGGAGAATCCCGGTACGCATTCTCGATCACGCCTGGCACCGATGGCGTTGGCCGCGCATCGAACAGCTCATCGGCCCCGTCGACGTCGCTCATTCGCCGTCTCCCATGCTGCTGCCGACGCGCCGCGCGAAGACCGTCGTCAGTATCTTCGATTGCTACTTCATTCGTCATCCGGAAGATGTGTTCGGCGCGGTGCTGCGCGACTACGTGCCGCTGGCGCGTGCGTCGGCCCAGGCCGCTGACGCGGTAGCCGTGGGGTCGGCGAGCGCCGCCGCCGAAGTGCAAGAGTTCCTCGGCGTGCCCCCGGAGCGGATCGCGATCACGCCGCTCGGTGTACAGGAGGTTTTCTTCGATCCCCCCAACGCCACCGAGATACTCGCGGCGCACCGCATCGACGGCCCGTTCATGCTCTTCGTGGGTAGACGTGAGCGGCGCAAGGACCTCGGCTCGCTGCTCGCCGCCAGCGACGCGCTCGCCGCTGCAGGCTGCGAGCTTCAGGTCGTGCTCGTCGGCCCGGACGCGCCCGGTTGGGACGAAACTTGGGCCGCCGCCAGCGCCGGCAGCCGCGCCCGCACCACACTGATCGAGCATCAACCGGTTGCCGACCTCGCGGCACTCTACGGTGCCGCCGCGCTCGTGGTTCTGCCGTCACGCTGGGAAGGTTTCGGTCTCCCCGGGTTGGAAGCGATGGCCGCGGGGACCCCCGTGGTCGCCACCGACGCCGGTTCCCTGCCGGAGGTTCTCGGCGACGCCGCACTGTACGCCGCCGTGCAGAACCCGGCGGAGCTCGCCGATCGGTGCTGCACTGTGCTCGGGAATTCACAACTCGCCACCGACCTGAGCACGCGCGGCCGCACGCACGCCGCAGCATTCCGGTGGTCGGATACGGCGAAACGCACACATGCGCTGTATCGGCAGCTGGTCGGCTGATGCGATTCGGAATCGACGCTCGCGAGCTCACCGGCCAACCCACCGGCGTCGGCCGCGTCCTGGCCGGACTCCTCGACGCCTGGCCGGCCGACGACGAACTCGTGTTGTATGCCCGTGAACCGCTTCCCTGGTCCTTTCTGTCGGTCAATCGCCACAGCCGCATCGTGGCCGGACCCCGGCGGCTCCCGGGGGCTCTCTGGGAGCAAACCGTGCTGCCGCGGGAGCTGCGGCGAGACGGCGTCACGGCGCTGTTCTCGCCGGCGTACGGAATGCCCGCCAGAGCACCGTGCGGCGTCGTGGTCGGCATGCACGATTGTGCCGCCGAAGCGACCCCCGAGGAGTTCGGCTGGCGCGAACGCCGGCGTCGTCGGTGGGCAGCACGATCAG
>CBDUXW010000053.1:0-10887 GCA_965371275.1 uncultured bacterium
GGTGCTGGGTGCCGGTTACGATCAACGGCCGCTCGGCGGCAGCCAGGGCGCGGCCGGCGCGACGCACGAACTGCTCGGTGGCGCTTGACGGCGGCGCCGCGTCCGAGTTCTCGCCGACGGCGGCGGCCAGCGCCGTCGCCAGCTCGGCGAGAGCTCCAGGGGTTGCCGTGACACTCGCGGTGGCGAACTCATGCACTCTGCCGCGATGCGTCGTGGCGACAAACACCGCAGCGTCGTCCTGGCGGGCGCGGAACGAGGCCAGGTCGAGAAGCGGCGCCTCGTTGGTGAGGTCGGCGGCGAGCACCACCACGACATCGGCCCGCTCGACCTCCTGAAGAGACGGAACGTGGAAGCAGCCGCGCAACGCCGCGTCGACGAAGCCGTCGATGATGACGCGCTCCGCGTCGGCGAAGCCCGGACAGAAGCGCTCGGCACCGACCAGCTCGCGGAGCGCGAAATTGGTTTCGAGGCTGGCGCGCGGTGAGCCGAACGCCGCGAGCTTGCCGTCGGTGGCGAACGCCGCCATCTTGCCGGCGATGGCCGGCCAGTCGGCGGCGCCGGGGGCTCGGCCTTGCGGTGTCACCAGCCGATCATCCGAGTTGGCGTACTCGTACCCGAAGCGGCCGCGATCGCACAGCCAGTAGCCGTTGACGTCGCCGTTGAAGCGACTCATCACACGTCGGACCGTTCTCTTGCGAGCCCCGATGATGGTGTTGCAGCCGAGCCCGCAATGCACGCACACCGAGGGTGCGGACTGCAGGTCCCACTTACGCGTGTAGTGGCGCCGTGACGTCTTGTCGGTGAACACGCCGGTCGGGCAGACCTCAACGAGGTTGCCGGCAAACGGCGACTCGAGAACCCCATCCTCGGCGCGGCCGAAGTACACCCGATCGCGCGACGCGAAAACACCGAGGTCGTTGCCGCCGGCGTGGTCGTCGTAAAAGCGCACACACCGGTAGCACTGGATGCAACGGTTCATCTCGTGGTGAATGAAAGGTCCGAGGTACTGGTTGCGGTACGTCCGCTTGCGGCCGCGATAACGACGTTGCGCGTGCCCGGTCATGACCGTCATGTCCTGAAGATGGCACTCACCTCCCTCGTCGCACACCGGGCAGTCGTGGGGGTGATTGATCATCAGCCACTCGATCACCGAGCGACGGAAGCGAGCCGCTTCGGGGTCGGCAATCGAGATCCGGGCGCCGTCGGCGGCCGGCGTCATGCAGCCCATGGTCAAGCGGCCCGTCTCGTCGGTCTCGTCGTGGTACTGCCTGACGGCGCACAGCCGGCAGGCGCCCACGGAGCCCATCGCCGGGTGCCAGCAGAAGTACGGCAGGTCGAGCTTGTGATCGAGCGCCGCCTGCAGAATGTTGCGGCCTTCGCCGACCTCGTACTCTTTGCCGTCGATGGAGATCGTGGGCATCGTCAGCTCCCGACGTCGGCGGTTGTGTCGGGTGGGGCGTCGGTCGTTTTTCCCGGCGCGGCGATGAAGGCTTCGAACTCGTTCGGGAACTTCTCCAGCGCTGACAACAGCGGTCCCTCCGCTCCTAGTGCCAGAGCGCAGAATGAGTTGGGGCCGATCATTCTCATTTCCTGTTGCAGTAGCTGCGGATCGCCCGCTTGTCCACGTCCCTCGACGATGTCGCGCAACAGGTCTTCGACCCACGGCAGGCCTTCTCGGCAGGGCGTGCACCAGCCGCACGACTCCTGGGCGAAAAAGTGCATCAGGTTCAGAACCATGCCGACGATGCTGGTGTCGCGATCGGCGACGATCACGCCGGCTGTGCCGAGACGGTTGTTCGCTTTCTCGAGGTTGCTGAAGTCGAGCGGGGTGTCGAGCTCATCGGCGGTCATGAACATCGTCGAGGCGCCCCCGGGAATCGCCGCTTTGAATTCACGACCGTCGCGCATGCCGCCGCAGTGCCCGAAGATGAGCTCGCGCAGCGTCACGCCGATCGGCAGCTCGTAGTTGCCGGGACGCTCGACCATTCCCGATACGCAGTAGAGCTTGGTGCCGGCATCTTCGGTGTCGCCGAGGTCGCGGAACCACGCGGCGCCGTGGTTGACGATGTGCGGCAGGCACGCCAGCGTCTCGATGTTCTGCACGATCGTCGGCTTGCCCCACAGGCCGGAGATGGCGGGGTAGGGCGGCCGTGATCGTGGATTCGGGCGTCTCCCCTCGAGCGCGTTCATGAGCGCCGTTTCCTCGCCGCAGATGTAGCGGCCGGCGCTGGTGTGGGCATGGAGCTCGAACGACCAACCGCTACCCAGGGCGTTGTCGCCCAGCAACCCGGCGTCGGTTGCTTCCGCGATCGCGGCGCTGAGCAGGTCGGCGCCGCGTTGATATTCGGGGCGCAGGAAGTAGTAACCGACGCCGGCTTGCAACGCCCAGCCGGCGATGATCATCGCTTCCACGAGCTGATGCGGGTCGCCGTGGATCAGCAGCCGGTCCTTGAAGGTGCCGGGTTCCATTTCGTCACCGTTGGCGATGACGTACTTGGGCGTGGGAACGTCGTCTCCCTGCGGCACGAAGCCCCACTTCACGCCGGTCGGGAAGCCGGCGCCGCCGCGGCCTCTCAGGTTGGAGTCCGTGACCAAGGCGCGGACTTCCGCGGGGTCCATCTGCAGCGCCTTCTTCGCGCCCTCGTAACCGCCGGCGTCCCGATAGCCGCGCAAATCGAGCGGCGGACCGTCGCCGATGTTGCGGGTCAGAACCGGCGTGATGTCAGCCACGCTCGCCTCCCTCGTCGGCACCCGCAGCGTCGGAGATCGCGGCATCGGAGTTGCCGCTCGCAGCCGCAGCCAGCACTTCGTCGACCCGCGCCGGCGTCAATCGCTGCGCCAGGTCTTCGTTGACCATCATCACCGGGGCGTTGTCGCAGTCGCCGAGGCAGACGACGGGCAGTAACGTGAACTCGCCGTCCGGCGTCGTTTCTCCGAAGCCGATTCCGAGCCGTTCTTGTAGATGGGTCTTGATGTCCTCGTACCCACACATCCAGCACGACACGCTGTCGCAAACCTTGATGACGTTGCGCCCCACCGGCTTGCGGAACAGCAGGTTGTAGAACGTTGCCAGTCCCTCCAGATCGGCGGTCGGCAGGCTCAGGTAGGCGGCCGCGTTGCGCAGCGATTCGTCGGAGATGTAGCCGTGTTGACGCTGCATCCACTTCATGACGCTGATCGAGGCGGCCCGCCCGTCGGGGTAATGGGCGCGGATCTCGTCGAGGCGGTCTCTGTCTGCGGCGGTCAGGCTCATCGGTCGATGTCGGCGAGGACGTAGTCGAGGCTGCCGAGAATCGCCAAGAGGTCGGCGATCAGTCCGCCGCGCGCCAACAGGGGCAGTACCTGCATGTGGGCGAAAGAAGGCGTACGAATGCGCAGCCGATACGGCATCGTGCCGCCGTCGGCGACGATGTAGTAGCCGTTGTTGCCCTTGGGTGCTTCGATGCCGGCGTGGGCCTCGCCGGCGGGAATGGCGAATCCCCACGATACGCCGACGAAGTGGTGAATGAGGGACTCGATGTCGGTCATCGTTGCAGCCTTCACCGGCGGCACCGCCGTGTGATCGTCGGCGATGTAGTCACCGGCGGGCATGTTGTCGGCCGCCTGCCGGATGATGCGCAGGCTCTGGCGGATCTCTTCGAAGCGAACCACCGTGCGGGCAAAGCAGTCACCGCCCTCGGCCGTCGGCACATCGAACTCGAACTGGTCGTAGCCGGAATACGGCCGCTTCTTGCGGAAGTCCCACTCGAGCCCGCAAGCGCGCAGATTGGGCCCGGTCACGCCCCACTCGATGGCTTCGTCGACGGTCATCGCACCGATTCCCAGGGTGCGCGACTTGAAGATGGGATTGCCGACCAGCAGGCTCTCGTAATCGCGCAGGCGCTTCGTGAAGCCGTCGATAAAATCGTCGAGAAGCTCTGTCCAGCCGTTGGGCAAGTCCATCGCCACGCCGCCGATGCGAAACCACGCCGGATGCATGCGGCCGCCGGTGATCGCCTCGACTACGTCGAAGATTTTTTCGCGATCGGTAAAGGTGAAGAATACGGGCGACATGGCGCCGACGTCGTGGCCGAATGTGCCGATCCACACCAGATGCGAAGCAATGCGGAACAGCTCGCACAGCATGACGCGGATGACCTGGGCGCGGTCGGGCACGGTGGTTCCGGCGAGCTTCTCGACGGCGAGCAGGTAGGCGAGGTTGTTGTTGACGCCGGCCAGGTAGTCGATGCGATCGGTGTACGGAATGTAGGTGTGGAACGTTTGGCGCTCGGCCATCTTCTCGGCACCACGATGGTGAAAACCGATGTCCGGAATGACGTCGACGATTTTTTCGCCGTCGAGCTTGAGAACCAGCCGCAGCAGGCCGTGAGTGCCCGGATGATTGGGCCCCAGGTTGAGAAACAAGTAGTCGCCATCGGCCCCGGCGAGCTCGTCGCCCGGCGCCGGGCTCGCCCAATCGCCGTCGGTGAGGCCCCACTCGGCAGGTCGAAAACGAAGGGCCTCTTCGTGGGCGGTGTGTTGATCTTCCGGGAGCGTGTAGGGCTCCATCTCGGTGGCGCGCGCCGGATGCTCCTTGCGCAGCGGGTGACCTTCCCAATCCGATGGCATGAGGATGCGACGCAGGCAGCGGTGTCCTTCGAAGCCGATACCGAACATGTCGTAGACCTCACGCTCATACCAGTCGGCGGCCGGCCAGATATCGGTGACCGTGGCGACGTTCGGGAACTCGCCGGCGAGCGGCACTTTGAGGCGCACGTCGGCGTTGGCCTCGTACGACAGGAGGTGGTAAACGAGCGTGAAGTCGCCGTGGGCGTCGGGTTGCCGGGGATCTCGGTTGCGCTCGTCGATCGCCGTCAGGTCATAGAGGGTGCGGTAGCCGGCGCCGTTGTCGCCGCGCAGTGAAACCAGCACGTCGTGCACGATCTCCGCAGACACCCACGCGGTGGGAATGTCGTCGGCCGATGCCTGTTCCGCGACCGCTGAGTCGCCGAAGCGGCTGCGCAGGTCCTCGAGAGCGCTCGACGCCTCGCTCATGGTCAGCGGGCCTCGCTGGGCGGCTTGAGCAATCCGGCGGCGCGGCGTTCCTCACGCTTCAGGTCGCGCCGCACCGGCAGGGTGACGGGCTGCACGCCGTGGTCGTCGATCATCCAAGAAAGCGGTCGTTTCTCGACGCCGATGCGGTCGCGCAGCATCAGCAGCCCTTCGAGAAAGGCTTCAGGCCGCGGCGGGCATCCGGGCACGTAAACATCCACCGGCAGAATCGAGTCGACTCCTTGCACGACGCTGTAGATGTCGTACATGCCGCCGGAGTTGGCGCACGAACCCATCGAAATAACCCAACGAGGTTCCATCATCTGGTCGTAGAGGCGCTTGATGACCGGAGCGACCTTCTTGAAAACAGTGCCGGCGATCACGATGACATCGGCCTCGCGCGGCGTACCGCGAAGCACCTCGGCGCCGAAGCGCGAGATGTCGTACTCGGACGTGTACGACGTCATCATCTCGACGTAGCAGCAGGAGAGTCCGAAGTTGAACGGCCAGATCGAGTTCTTGCGACCCCAGGCGACGAGGTCGTCGAGGCGCGACAGCACGAACAACTGCTGCATGGTGCCGGCGAACGCGCCGCCGGCGCCGCGGGTCGCCGCCGTGTCGAAATCGGGCGATCGATCGCGGGCGGCGATTGCCAAAAGCCGGTCTCTATTCAGCTCTTTCACAGGTTCGACTCCGGTCCCCACTCGAAGGCGCCTTTGGCCCACAGATACACCAGACCTGCGAGCAGCATCACGACGAAGACCAGCGCTTCGATGTACCCGCTCCAGCCGACGTCGCGCGCCGCAGCGACCCAGGCAAACAGAATCGCCGCTTCCACGTCGAACACCAGAAACGCCAGCGCGATCAGGTAGAAGTGCACCGGAAAGCGCAGCGCCGGTTGTGCCGTCGGCGGCATGCCCGACTCATACGGCAGGTCACGGCGGCGGGCACGATGGCGTGGTCCCAGCAGGCTCGACAGTCCCAGCACCAGCAGCATCAAGCCGACGATGATGGCGGCGTACAGGGCAAGCGGCCAGATCGCCGGTTGCGTTCCGGACAGGGGGCTCATTTCGGATAATTCCTCAATAGTCAAGCATAGTTACAGAGCTTGTGAAATTATTCACAATATCTGGCCCGAAAAAGACGCTCCGTTCGCCGGCGAATGGGCGATGGTCCCTGTCGGGGACCTACCGCAACAGCGACAGGAGCGATCGTGTCATTGTCAGGTTACGGCACCACTATGCCGGGATCCTCGTTCAGCGTCAAATGGAACGCTGTCGTGGAGCAGGCCCTTCAGGATCTCGCCGCAGCCTGCTATTCCGTCTCATCGGGGAGAACGGCGGGGGTGATCTCGATGCCGACGCGGAAGCCCTCGCTCTCCGCCGGCTGCACCTCGCGAACCACGCCGCTGACGCGCCACGACAGTTCGCCCTCGGCGGCGTTGCTGAACTCCACGACGACACGTGAGCCGATGGGGGAGTAGTGCTCCAGGACGGTGGAGATACTCACGATGCTGGCGTCGACGAACGGGCGGCTTTTCTCGACGATGCGCTTGTCTTCGGCGAGATACTCGACGGTGATCTCGGTGTTTATGTCGATTCGCGGCACCATACGGCGGTCGGCGTGCACGCCGACCTCGCCACCCGGCAAGATCAGCGCACCGCACTCGTCGTGGGCGCAATGAAGTGGTCCGGTAAGGCTGGCGCAGAACGACGGCCTCCCGCACGCGGGACATTCCAGGCGGTTCACTGCGAGCTCCTGTTACCTTTAGGAAGCGACGTCCAGGCAGCGTAGGGCTCGCGCGAGGCCCCAGTCAAGAGGAAACGTGTACTGCCGGACGCGGTGAAGTTGCTGCCGCTTGAACAAAGGAATAGCCTGCCCGAATGGCCCACGAAGCAGCGAATTTCGACCTTGAAGCGCTACAGAGCGCCCTCCGGGAAGCCGGCGTCGAGGCCTGGCTCTTCGCCCAATTCCATGGCCGTGATCCCCTGGCCACCCAGGTGCTCGGCTTGCCCAGCGACGGATTGCAGTCTCGCCGTTGGTACTACCTGGTGCCGGCGCAGGGCGAACCGCGAGGCCTCGTACACGCCATTGAATCCGAAGCGCTGCTCGATCTGCCGGGTAGTCGTCGACGTTATCGGACCTGGCAAGAGCTCGATGCCGGGTTGGACTCGTTGCTCGATGGTATTGGCACGGTGGCCATGCAGTACTCGGCTTTGAACCGCGTGCCGTACGTGGCGATGGTGGACGCCGGCACGGTGGAGTTGGTGAAGGCGAGAGGCGTTGACGTCGTGTCGTCCGCCGATCTCGTGCAAGCGTTCAGCGCCGTGCTCGACGACGAGCAGATCGCCTCGCACCGCTTCGCCGGAGAACGCCTGCCGGACGTCGTCGAAGCCGCCTTTCGGGAGGTGCGCACACGGTTGCAGACCGGCGACGCGCTCACCGAGTACGAGCTCCAGCAGTTCGTCCTGCAGCAGGTCGACCGTATCGGCCTGACGACGCCCGATCAGCCGATCGTCGCGGTCAACGGTCACGCCGCCGATCCGCATTACACGCCCGGTCCGGACGGCAGCAGCCCGATTGAACAGGGCGACTGGCTGCTCATCGACGTGTGGGCCAAGACGCCGGCCGAGCGCTCGGTGTTTGCCGACATTACCTGGACGGCACAGCTCGACAGCGACGTATCGGATCAGCGCGCCGCCGTGTTCGACACCGTTCTGCGGGCTCGCGACGCGGCGATCGAGCTGGTGCAGCGGCGCTATGCCGCCGGCCAGGAGGTACGTGGATGCGAGGCCGACAATGCGTGTCGCGCGGTCATCGAGGAGGCCGGCTACGGCGAATTCGTGCAACATCGCACCGGCCACAGCATCACCGACGAGATTCATGGCACCGGCGCCAACCTCGATGACTTCGAAAGCCACGACGACCGCTTGCTCATGCGGCGCACCTGCTTCTCCGTGGAGCCGGGAATTTACCTCGAGGGTGACTTCGGGGTTCGTTCGGAAATCGACATCTTGGTGCCCCCGGACGGGCCACCGGAGGTCACGGGACGTAGGCAGCAGAACATGATCTTGCTGCTCGCCGACGATCCTGTTTTCGCCTGACGCCGGGCAGTGCGCTCCCTTCCGATCAGCGCGGCGCTTGTTGTCGGCGGCTTATTGCTCGGACTCGTTCTCACACGCTTGATGGAGAACGGCATGATTTTCTTCCCGGCCCGCTATCCGTTGGGGGAGTGGGATCCTCAGCGCTTGGGCGTGAGCGTCGAGGAGTTGGAGTTCCACACCACCGACGGATTGACGCTGCACGGCTGGTGGTTCGCGGCGGCCGCGGCAGCCGACGACGGCCCGGTCGTTCTTTGGGCGCACGGCAACGCCGGCAACCTGACCGGACGGGCGCCGCACGCGCAGGTGCTCGCCGACGAGGGCCTTTCCGTATTCCTCTTCGACTACCGTGGCTACGGTCGCAGCGAGGGCGAGCCCGACGAAGACGGCATCTACCAGGATACCGAAGCAGCGTACAGGTTCCTGGTCGAGGAACGCGGCATCCTCGCCCAGCGCTTGGTGCTGCTCGGGCGGTCGCTGGGGAGCGCCCCGGCGGCGCGATTGTCGACGCGCGTGGCGCACGCCGGCACGATCCTGATTTCGCCGTTGCCGTCGGCCAAGCGCATGGCGCGGCGCATGTTCGCCGGCCTGCCGGTGGATTGGTTCGGGAGGGCGAAGTTCCCCGTGGTCGAGTGGGTTGCCCAACGAACGCGTCCTTTGCTGGTGATCCACGGCGATCTCGACCAGGTGATTCCGCTGGAGTACGGTCGCGAGGTTTTCGCGGCAGCGGCCGGGCCCAAGGACTTTCTTCTCCTCGAAGGCGTCGGCCACAACGACATCCTGGCTGCGGGAGGGCGCCGCTATCTCGACGCCGTCGTTGCGTTCGCACGAGCCGCGGTCGCCGGGTCTTTGGTAGCAGGGCGCCCCCGAGAGTTCTTCAGCGCCCTGCTAAACTGACGGCTCATCTCGAGGCGGCGCCCACCTGATCTCGTACACCTGTGGCCCCGAGGCGCCGAGCTACCGAAAAGTTGAAATAGGGAGGGAACCAGGTGGCGATTCAAGCAACTCAGCTACGCAAGGGGATGGTGATCGAAGCCGACGGGCAGCTCTTGCGTGTCCACGATTTCCAGCACGTGACGCCGGGCAAGGGTCAGGCGATCGTCCAGACACGCCTCCGCAACCTGCGTAGCGGCGCGATGGTCGACCGGCGATTTCGCTCGCAGGAGGGCGTCGAGCGCGTCGACCTCGAGTCCCAGGAGATGGAGTTCCTCTACCAAGAGGGCGACAACTACATTTTCATGGACTCGGAAACCTACGAGCAGAGTCCCCTTTCGCGCGAGGCCATCGAAGAAGCCTTGCCGTATCTGATTCCCAACCTCTCGTTGAAGGTCGACTTCTACCAGGGTGAGCCGCTGGCGCTCGAGCTGCCGACAACGGTCGATCTCGAGGTCACCGAAACCGATCCGGGTCTCAAAGGTGCCACTGCCAGCGCCAGCTCGAAGCCGGCCACACTGGAGACGGGCTTGGTGGTGGGGGTTCCCCAGTTCGTCAACGTCGGTGACAAGGTGCGGGTGGAGACGGGCACTGGAAGCTATCTGGAGCGGGTCTAACAGGGTGCGAGCCGGTTCGCCGGCCGGTATGCCGTAGCCCTTAAGGCTACTGAGGAGAACGACCACGTCTGAATACGGCGACGCGGGCATGGGGCAACGTTGGACGCTGCGGCGAGTGGCCCTCGATGTCGCCTTTTCGGCGTTTGCGACGCTGGTTGCTCTCCTCCTGCTTAGCTACCTGCACGACGAGTGGCAGCCGCGATGGGCGCTCGCCTGCGGCGTATTGGCAGCCGCCGTCGTTCGGCGCGCGGTGGTGCCGACGTACCGTGGATTCCCGCGCTTCATCCGCCGTCCCCTCGATCTGGCGGTCACGATCGTAGCGACCATTCTGGTGGTGTGGGCAACGCTGTTCGCGCCCGGCTACGGGACGTTCTATTTTCTCGCTCGTTGGCGCGAAACTCTGACCTTGTTGGCGTTTGCCGCCTCCCTGGGGGTCGGTGCCGCCGGCGTCATCTATTCCCACTCGCGCTTGCAACGCGAGGTGAAAGCACGCGAGCGGCTGGAGGAAGATCTGCGGGTGGCGCGCGGTATCCAGGAGAGCCTGCTGTCCGACGAGTTTCCGCAGGTTCCCTGGGCCGAGTCGTATGCCTTCAACGTACCGTCGCGCGACGTCGGCGGCGACTACTACGAGATCTTCGACGCCGACTCGGGCGACCTGGAGTTCGCCATCGGCGACGTGTCGGGCAAAGGCGTGCCTGCCGCGCTGCTCATGTCCACGCTGCAAGCGTCGTTCATGGGCGCGACGAGCAACGACACCGACCTGGCGCGGGTCTGCGGGCGTATCAACCGGTTCCTGGTGGAGCGGACATCGCCCGAGCGCTACGCGACGTTCTTCGTCGGGCGGTTGTCGGACGACGCTCATCTTGTGTACGTCAATGCCGGCCACAATCCGCCTTTCCTGCTGCGTGACGGCGAGCAACAGCGTTTGATGGGCGGCGGCGTTCCGCTCGGCCTGTTCGCCGACGCGGAATACGAGTCGCAGAGCATCCGCGTACAGTCGGGCGATATGCTGCTGTGCTACACGGACGGGGTGACGGAGGCTCTCAGCCCCGAAGAAGAAGAATTCGGCGAGGCACGAATGTTGGAGGCGGCGTTTTCCCAGGCGGGACGTGGCGCCCGCGAGGTCATCGAGTCGGTGAGAGACGCGGTGCGCGCCCACACCGACGGCGCACCGCACTTCGACGACGTCACGCTGATGGCAGTCT